>CALVUW010000099.1 GCA_944363695.1 uncultured Bacilli bacterium
ATAAACAGTTTTTTTTTTTTTTTTCTCCAAAGCAATAACCTCTACTATTCCAATTATCACCGCTATTAATATAGGAATATCAATCTTCTTGGTACTTTGACTCATACAAGTCCACTTCCTCTTCTGTTTCAGTGTTCTGATTTTCTAAGAAGTTACGCATATCTGGTAAATCTTCTAGTGTAGCTAATCCAAAATAATCTAAAAAAGCACTAGTTGTCTCATAAATAATCGGTCTACCGGGCATATCACTACGCCCCGTTTCTTTTACAAATCCTTTTGCTACTAACCTTCTTATCATTTGACCACTAGCTATACCACGCAAATGATCAATTTGCATTCTTGTTAGTGGTTGATTATAGGCAATAATGGCTAAAGTTTCTAAAGCAGCTTGACTCAGCGTATTAGATTGATCTGTTTCCAGTAATTTTTGATAATACGTATGATGTTCTGGTTTCGTTGTTAGCTTTAGACGATTACCTAAAAAATGAATCCGAATACCTCTAGTTTCCTCTTGATAAGCTGTTTGAAGCTGACCTATTAAAGCTTTTGCTTCCTCTTCTGTCACATCTAGAATTTTTTCAATTTCTTCTAATGTTAATCCATCATCCCCTACTACAAATAATAACCCTTCTAAAACTGCCTGTTGCATTTAATTCACCTCACAAAAAATCTCTGCAAATAAACGATCTTGTTGAATAATTAATTCTTGGTTTCTGGCCATTTCTAAAATTGCTAAAAACGTTGCCACCAAATACTCTGTTGATAATACTGGAAACAAATCAAAAAAGCGTACTCTTTTTTCTTTTTTTAACTTCTCTCTGATTTCTAATTTGCGAGAAGAAACCGTAATCTCTTTCATAGTTACTTTCGTCTGAAGCGGTTGCTCTTCCTGCTTTCGTAGTAAAAATTTTTGGAAAGCATCTAGGAGATGATCTAATGTATCTCCTTGTGATATTGCAGAGGGCTCATTTGGCTGGTATTCTTTTCTATTCGTTGGTAATTTTGTATAGATTTCTTGTCTCATCTTCTCTTTTTTCTTTAATTCATCACTAATCGCTTTATAAGCTTGATATTCTAATAGTCTTGTCACCAATTCATCTCTTGGATCTTCTCTTTGCTCTTCTTCTGTTACTACTGGCTTAGGCAATAACATTCTAGCCTTTAATTCAATAAGTTCACTAGCCATCACTAAATAGCTAGAGGCAATTTCTAAATTTTTATCTTCTAACTGTTGAATAAATTGTAAATACTGTTCAGTTATTTTTTCTACTTGAATATCAAAAATATCCATTTTATTTTCTTTAATCAAATGTAATAATAAATCTAGTGGTCCCTCAAAATTATCTATTTTTAAATTCATAACTTTCCCTATCTTTCTGTAGTTATTATAACAACACTTGTCTTTTTTTTCAATTTAAATCTTGATATAATAGCATTTAAGGAGGAACTTAATATGAAACAATTCACAATGCGAGATGAAGCTTTTATTTGTGAAAATTGCCATCAGACAGTATCACCTTTGCAATATAGTGCCCGCGATCATTGCCCCTACT
Organism: uncultured Bacilli bacterium; assembly: GCA_944363695.1. Lineage (GTDB taxonomy): Bacteria > Bacillota_I > Bacilli_A > RF39 > UBA660 > Onthousia. The sequence goes on from CALVUW010000099.1 coordinate 1,554, forward strand.
GTTTATTTTCTAAACATGTAGATATTTTACCGGGGGATCGTAGCAACAATTGTCACGGGCTTTTAGAACCAATTGGTATTGAAAAATTTAAAGACACCTATAAAATTATTTATCGGTGTCAAACGTGTCATCAATTACATAAAAATATCATGGCTAAAGATGATAATATGAATCTGATTATTTACTTATCACAGCAGAACTAACTAAGAACAACCGGATCTAAATACCTAGCATAATACTCTTCGAACGTTAGTCCACTGCTTTTTATTTTTTGTGCTAAATCAATACCTACATACCGATAATGCCAAGCTTCAAATTGATAACCTGTAATACTTTCTTTTCCCTTAGGAAATCGTAGAATAAATCCGTATTTGCTAGCATTATCTTGCATCCACGTATATTCTGGTGTTTGTTCAAATAAAGTATAATCTAATTTTGTATTATCTAAATCAACAGCTAAACCTGTCTGATGTTCTGAGGATCCTGCTCGAGCCGAATAGGTATCTGCTGCTTCTTTGCCATCCTGAGCAACATAGCGATCATATAAATTCTGTTGATAATCATAACTTCGATAAGCTGAAGTAACGTGTAATCTATAACCTTCTGCTTGAGCTGCAGCCATTAAAGATTCTAAGGCGGTTTTAGCTTCTTCAACCAAAGAAATGCCACTTTTAGCATAAGTAGTTGGAAGTGCCACTAAATTATCTGGTACATAGTTTTGATCCACATAATGATATTTATTCACTAGAATTTGATTAGAGTTTAAAAATGACGTTGGTTTTGTATTAGTATAAAATTCTTGATCTAAACCAATATTGACATAAGTAATCACGTCTTCTTCTGCTAACTCTGGATGCTGCTGTTGATAAGATTGATAACGTGTTTCATAATCAGTAACAAAATAAGGATACTTTTCTTGCATTTGCTCTGCCCAACTCTTAGGAGTTTCTGGCTCTGTAGCAGGAGGAGTATCAACTTCCTTTTGTGGTTTATTTTTTACTGGAATTAAAACGAATAAAACAATTAAAAAAATGACAACTAATAAACTAATAGGTAATAAAATCTTTTTCATACCTTGCCTTCTTTCTATAGTATCTTATGTCATTATCTTAATTATAGCATTCCTTTATCATATTTTATAGTACTTAGCATAATTTTTTAGTAGGAGTTGATAAAGTGAAGAAATTTTGCGTGTTCTTAAGTATATTTTTACTGCTTATACCTCTTTTTACTTATGCGGAAGCAGTTGAAGCCCCACCTACTGAAGAAGAAAACCAAACAGAAACTACCGAAGATAATCAGAATAATTCATCTTCTAATAATAGTACTTCTGATTTAATTGCTGGAGCAAAAGCCGGAATTCTGATGGAAGCTTCAACAGGACAAATCCTATTTGAAAAAAATAAGGATGAACAATTAGCAGTCGCTTCTATGACCAAAATGGTCGCTCAAATTTTAATTTTAGAAGCCATTGAAGATGGAAAAATCAGTTGGGATGATCCTGTTAAAGCTAGTGAAAATGCAGCTAGTATGGGTGGTAGCCAGATTTATTTAGCAGCGGGAGAAACCTTGACTGTCGAAGAAATGATGAAAGGTATTTCTATGGCAAGCGCTAATGACGCTACGGTTGCTATGGCAGAATTTCTGGCCGGAACCGAAGTGGAGTTTGTTAAACAGATGAATGAAAAAGTACAGGAACTAGGCTTAAAAAATACTGTCTTTAAAAATAGTACTGGTCTTGATGAAGATGGTCATTACTCTTCTGCTTATGATATGGCTATCATTGCCCAGGAATTATTGAAACATGAAAAAATATTGGAGTTTTCATCTTTGTATGAAGACTATTTAAGAAGCGATACCGAAAATAAGTTTTGGTTAGTTAATACCAATAAACTAGTGCGTTTTTACGAAGGAGCAGATGGTCTTAAAACCGGCCATACAGATGCTGCTGCTTATTGCCTAGCTGCTACAGCCAAACGAAATGATATGCGTTTGATCGCTATTGTCTTAGGAGAAAATGATAGTACTACTAGAAACAGTGAAACAATGGAATTACTAGATTATGGTTTTAATACCTATCAAATACAAATTGTAAAACAAAAAGGAGATATCGTAAAAACAATGCCTTTAGAAAAAGCTACTGAGCAAGAAATAGCACTGACTCCTATTTCAGATATTGGTATTCTATCCCAAAAAGGCATACAAACTAAAGAATATACTTATGATATACAATTAAATAAAATAAAGCTTCCCATTAAGCAAGGTGATACTGTTGGTAAATTAATTGTAAAAGATGGTGATACCGTTATAACGGAAGGTGATCTAACCGTAACCAAAGAAGTAAAACCATTATCACTATTAAATTTATTCGCAGCAACCTTAAAAGATATCATAGCAGGTAATTGTCAGTTTCAATAAACTAGCTAATATGGCTAGTTTTCTTCTGTTAATAAACTTTCAAGCCCTTGATAAAGCTCTAGTAGAACCTTTTCTAGTTTTTGTTGTTCTTGATACCATTTCTGATATTTATTTTTAAAAATTTTAGGTGGTCTAGCGTATAATAATTGCTTATATTTGTATTCAATCATTTGAATATATTGCCTTTTTAGAAGAAGACGGTTGTTTAATTTGTTTTCTGTTGTCATTTTGTATTCCTC
>CALVUW010000100.1 GCA_944363695.1 uncultured Bacilli bacterium
GTATCTACATCACTACTACCTTCTATGATTATACCATCTAGTGGCACTTTCTCACCTGGTTCCACGAGAATCTTTTCATCTAAAGCAACCTCTTGAGGATTAACTTCAACTTGACTATTATTTCGTAATACTCTAGCCACAGGGCTCTGTAGATCCATTAAAGTTGCAATTTTATCTTTAGAACGATCTACAGCTAAATCTGATAAAGTTTCTCCTATTTGGTAGAATAACATAACCGCAACCGCTTCTTGATATTCTTGAATCGCAAAAGCACCAATGGTAGCGATAGACATTAAAAAATTCTCATCAAATATTTCACCTTTAAATATATTAGTAATAGCTTTCCATAATACATCGTAAGCTAAAATTATATAACTAAGTATATATAATGGAAAATAAGAAAAGATAAGGGCTCCTATATAGCAAATTGTTCCTATGACTAATCTAATAACTTTATTCATCATTAACCTCCGTAATATGTTCCACACCGTCTTCTAGTATCGTATTAATATGATGATCAGCCAACATATAGAATATTTCTTTTCCTTGACGGTTCATTTTAACTAGGTCTAATTGACGCAAAACCTGCAGTTGATGAGAAACAGCTGATTGGCTCATATTCAGTTTTGCAGCTATATCGGTTACCCGATAGCTATTGTCTTTTAATAAAAATAATATCTTTAATCTACTTTCATCACCAAATACACGAAAAAAAGTAGCTAATTTAAAAATCTTGTTCTCTGTCATTTTTCTCTCCTTCATATGAATATATGTTCATATATTATATATATTACTAATCAAGCTATTTGTCAACAGTTTATAACTTTATTTTTTTAATCTTTATTAAGCCGTAAAATCATAAAGGCCATTCAGAAAGTGCATAAATGAAAGCAAATGCCGAGCTAATTTTAAATTTTAACCTTTTGCTAACACTCTTTTTCTCTGCTACAGTAAAAACCGTTAAGAAAAGGAGGAAATACGATTGAAAAAAATAATACAATACTTAACAATTATCATGTTGTTATTACTAACAACAACTATGAAGGTGGAAGCCAGTAATCAATTTTATGAGGCAGAAACCATTGACAATATGTATCTTGTAAGAACGGATGGAGTTACTAAATTCTATCAAAAAGCTAGATTCTTTAGAAGAAGTGGCGATAATAAGGCTGCCTACTGCATCCAACCCTTTACTGGCTTCCAAGCCGGTCAAGATTATGACACAACTATTACACCTGATATCCCAGCAGAAAAATTAGAAAGAATTATGGATATTGTTCATTTTGGCTATATGGCACCAGGACACGAAGATCCTAAATGGTATGCCATTACGCAAGTGATGATTTGGCAAGAATTAATCTGGCCCGCTAATTTCTACTTTACAGATGGTTTAAATGGGCCAAGAATTGATACTTATCAAAAAGAAATGGATGAAATCAATCAACTAATTGAACAAAGTAAAATTGTTCCTAGCTTTGCTAATCAAACTTACCATGTATTAAATGGCCAATCCTTTAGTCTACGAGACAATAACAATGTTTTAAATCAATATGAAGTCACTTCTGGACTGGCAATCATTGATAATAACCGGCTCATATTCAATACTGAAATACCTAGTGTTCATGAAATTACTTTAACTAAGAAGGACCAATACCATCAAGACCCTCTATTGTTCTATTATGCTAATCAATCACAAGAATTAATGACAGTTGGTAACAGACCTGCTACCACTATTACGGTAAAATTAGTGGTTGATGAGCTAAAATTAACGATCAAAAAAGTTAGTCAAGATACAGATTTAAGTCATGAAGCGGATCTAACAAAAACTGTTTTTACTCTATATGATGCTAATTATAACAAAATAACCGATATCACCTTAGATGAACATGCAAGTGCCACCATTAGTAGTAGAGATGTTCCCCTAAAATATGGAACATATTATCTACAAGAAACCCAAGCTGGTACGGGCTATCAACAAGATAAGGAATATTACTCCATTATATTTTCTGAAGATAAGCAATCCGTTGATATAACTATTGATAACCAGATTATTAGCCGAGAAGTCATCTTACAAAAATTCTTAACAGAAAATAACCAAGACGTACCGGAGGCAAATGCTGTTTTTGAAATCTACAACTTAGAAAACGAATTAATTCAGACAATTACCACCGATGAAACTGGTAAAGCAACACTTACACTGCCTTATGGACACTATATAATAAAACAAATAAGTGGTGCTGGTGGCTATCAATTCATTGAACCATTTGAAATTTTTATCAATGAAGAACAAAGTGAATATGTGTATAAATTATATGATGAAAAAATCGAAACAGAAGAAATACCAGTACCAAATACAGGCCTAGAAAGTAATACAAACATTATGATATTAATTGGGCTAGGAATGAGTAGTTATTATGTTAAAAAAATGTATGCTTAGTCTCATGATTATGGCTATGTATAGCTTATTTTGCTATGAAGTGTATCAAACTTATGCTTTACCACTGGCTACTTCTACTAACACTACCAATCTAACATATGATAACAATATAGAAGCAGATACATTACTAGGTATTTTAGAAATTGAAAAAATAGACTTAAAAAAGCCTATTTATCCTGCTACTAGTGTTAACAATACGGTTGATAAAAACGTGACGATTCTAGAGCCTTCTACCATGCCTGATCAAGAAAATAGTCGTATCATTTTAGCAGCCCATTCAGGACCAGGCGCCATTGCTTTCTTTGATCGGCTAGACGAGCTGACATATCATGACATTGTAACCTTTACTTATAAAAATCAAATATACACATATGAAGTAATAGGAATTGAACAACAGGAAAAGGATGGTACTATCACCATCCCTAAAAATTCCTATCAATCTTTAATTTTAACAACCTGCAGTAAGCAAGATGCTACGAAACAACTCATTGTTACTTGTAAAATCAAGTCCTAATTAAGGCTTGATTTTAATTGTATTATTTTCTACATCAAAGGTAACCGTTTGTCCATACTTAATCGTACCTTTAATAAGTTCATGAGCTAGTAAGCTCTCAATCGTCTTGCTAACTTCCCGTTTTAGCGGTCTAGCACCATAATTCACATCATAACCTTGATCTACTAGGTAATCTCTAGCAGCATCCGTTAATTTGATATGAATATCATGCATTGATAAGCGAGATTCAATATCTTTAATAATTTTATCTAAGATCTGATAAATAACATCTTCCGTTAAGGCTTTAAAGACAATAATCTCATCCACACGGTTAATAAATTCTGGTCTAAATGTCGCCTGTAATTCTTTTTTCACCTCATCCATATGACCTTCTAAAATCGCTTGACTACCTAAGTTAGAAGTCATAATAATAATCGTATTTTTGAAATCAACCGTTCGACCATTAGAATCAGTAATTCTACCATCATCTAGAATTTGTAATAATAAATTTAACACTTCTGGATGTGCTTTTTCAATTTCATCAAATAAAACGATACTATACGGATTACGTCTTACCGCCTCTGTTAACTGGCCACCTTCTTCATAACCAACATAACCAGGAGGAGAACCGATCAAACGAGAAACACTAAACTTCTCCATATATTCACTCATATCAATACGAACCATATGCTTCTCATCATCAAACAATTCATAAGCAAGTGTTCTAGCCACTTCTGTTTTACCAACACCAGTTGGTCCTAAGAAGATAAATGATCCAATTGGACGGTTAGGATCTTTAATACCACTACGTGATTTAATAATCGCTTCACTTACCAAATGAATCGCCTCATCCTGACCCATAACCCGTTTTTTCATACTAGCTTCTAGATTTAATAGTTTTTCTTTTTCACTACTTACTAACTTGCTAAGCGGAATATTGGTCCATTTAGAAATAACACCAGCGATATCTTCCTCACTAACGGTATCACTTAATAACTTCATTTCATCTTTATTTCTAAGTGCTTCTAATTCTTTTTCTAGACGAGGAATTTCCCCATGACGAAGTCGTGCTGCCTTCTCTAAATCATAAATATTTTCAGCCTGTTCCAAATCAAAGCGAGCCTTTTCCAACTCTTTCTTCTTACTTTGAATCTGATCATTCAAATCTTTTTCTGCTTGCCACTTATC
>CALVUW010000101.1 GCA_944363695.1 uncultured Bacilli bacterium
ATAACTGGAGGAAGTGGAACTAAATCTGATCCGTTTGTGTTAGCTGTAGGAAGTTAGATGCCATGATCTAGAGAATGCATTGTCTAGATCCTGGCCGAATTAATGAGGCTATAATGAGTTGATATAAATTATAGTAGAAAATTATCATCAATACGTCTAACGTGCGTAATGAGGGCAACAATGGCAATGTGGACAAAGTGTGCCTTTTCTTGAGTGTAACATTGATAGTTAGTTTTATTTAATTTTTTGTCATTATTTTGGGTTTTCCTTTTCTTGAGGGGAAACTCTTTTTTATTCTACAATAAAATGTAGATAGGAGAGAAAAATATGTTTTCAAAATTTAGTGAAGAAGCACAAAAAGCTTTGATTTTAGCAAGAAAAGAAATGCGTTTGTTAAAACATCCTTATGTTGGTAGTGAACATTTACTACTAGCTATACTATCCATGGATGATTTAGAGTTAACAAAGCATTTAAATAGAGTGGGTTTAACCTATGATAAATTTCGTAATGAATTACTAAATGTAGTAGGAATGGGCAAAGATACGAATGATTGGTTTTTATATACACCCTTACTAAAACGAGTAATAGAATCTGCCATTTTGGATAGTAAGGAAAATGGTGATACAGAAGTTAGTATTACGCAGCTGTTTTTAGCATTGCTAGAAGAAGGAGAAGGTATTGCTATTCGTTTGTTACTAGGAATGAATGTAGATGTAGATGAATTGTATCAGACGTTTTCTGGTAATTTGAAGAATAAGAAATGTTGTTTACATAAGAAATTATTGATTGAAGAATTTTCAGTTAATCTAAATAAAAAGGCCGTTAGTAATGAGATAGATCCGGTTATTGGTCGCGATGATGAGATGAATCATATGATAGAAATATTATGTCGTCGAACTAAAAATAATCCTTTATTATTAGGAGAGGCAGGTGTTGGTAAAACAGCGTTGGTTGAGGAACTAGCAAGACGAATTGTGGAGGATAATGTACCGAAACCATTAAAGGGAAAAACTTTATTATCTTTATCTATGGCCGGATTAGTAGCAGGCACTAAATATCGAGGAGAATTCGAAGAACGAGTCGGTAAAATTTTAAAAGAAGTCGAAGAAAATGATAATTTAATTATTTTTATTGATGAGATTCATACCTTAGTTGGAGCGGGTGGAGCGGAAGGTGCTATTGATGCTTCTAATATTATTAAACCGGCTTTAGCTAGAGGGAAGCTTCGTTTAATTGGAGCGACAACTGTCGCTGAATATCATGAATTTATTGAAAAAGATAAAGCTCTAAACCGTCGTTTTCAGATTATTATGATTGAAGAACCAAGTCGTGATAAGACAATTGCTATTTTGAAGAAATTAAAACCATTATATGAGGCGTATCATTCGGTTGAAATTAGCGATGAAATGATTGAATTGATTGTTGATTTATCTAATACGTATATCTATGAATACTATCAGCCGGATAAGGCTATTGATATTTTAGATGAAGTATGTACCAAGGCTTCTCTCATGCAAAGTAAGAAGGACGTACAACTTTATAAGTTAAATCAAACCTTACAAAAAACAATTGCCGATAAAAAGAAAGCCATTGTGAAACAAGATTTTAAAAAAGCTTCTAAATTAAAAATGGTAGAAAAAGAATTAGATAGTAAGAAAAATCAGTTAGAACTAGAATTGATGGGAAAAAGACGTCCTAAAAAAATCACAAAAGAAATGATTGCCGAAGTTATTTATTTGAAGACTAAAATCCCAGTTTATGAAATTATGGAAACGAATCGGCAAGCTTTATATCATTTAGAAGAAGACTTAAAGAAAAAAATAATTGGCCAAAATGAAATTGTGGAAAATTTATGTAATTGTACAAAAAAGGTTCAGCTAGGGTTTCAACAGACTCCTAAAATTCATTCTTTTTTGCTAAGTGGTCCGACTGGTGTTGGAAAAACATTATTAGTGAAAGAGTTTGCTAACTTATTGTATGGAGCGGATAATTTTATTCGTCTTGATATGAGTGAATTTAAAGAAGCACATGCTGTTAGTAAAATCATTGGTTCGCCACCTGGGTATGTTGGGTTTGATCATCATCTAACGATTTTAGATACAATTCGCTTACATCCGCATGCCGTTGTATTGTTAGATGAAATTGAAAAGGCACATCCTGCTGTTTTAAAATTATTTTTACAAGTATTAGATGAAGGTTATTTAACGGATGCAAAGGGACGAAAAGTGCGCTTTGATAACATTTTCTTGTTCATGACGACGAATTTGGGATCGCAGAAACAAGATCTTGGTTTTACACAAATAACAGATAAAGTTAATGAAGAAGTAGAAAATTTCTTGGGAGTTGAATTTATTAATCGAATTCAAAATATTTATCACTTTAAATCTTTAACGAGAGAAAATCTTTTAACTATTGTTAACCAACAGCTAGAAATATTAACAACAGCTTTTCAGGAAAAAAAGATAAAAGTTGAAATTTCCACAAGTATTGTGGATAAAATCATTGATAAGTGTCATTATGAAAAATTTGGTGCCAGACAAGTGGACAAGGTGATTGATGATTTAGTGACCCCATTAATTGTTGATGCCTGGTATAGAGGAGAAAAGACCATTACTATTTGAGAACTAGAAGTAGTTCTTTTTCTTTTTTCTAATACGTGTTATAATAAGTGAAAAGGAAACAGGCATATACTGTGCTAAGGAGGATGTAACAATGAAAATATATAATACCTTGACAAAAAAAGTAGAAACTTTTATTCCCCGTGAAGAAGGGATTGTTCGCATGTATACTTGTGGCCCTACTGTTTATCACTATGCACATATTGGTAATTTGCGTACTTATATTGCCGAAGACGTTTTAGAAAAAGGATTAAAGTTTTTAGGTTATGATGTCAAACGTGTGATGAATATTACGGATGTTGGTCATTTGGTAGGTGATGGAGATACCGGTGAAGATAAAATGGCTGTTGCTGCTAAAAGGGAACACAAGTCATCTTTAGAAATTGCTAAATTTTATACAGATTGTTTTTTTGAAGATTGTGCTAAATTAAATATTGCTAAACCAGAAACTGTTGTACCTGCAACAGAGAATATTGACATGTATATAAAAATGATTGAGAAGTTATTAGCAGAAGGTTATGCATATATAGCAGATGGAAATGTTTATTATGATACGTCTAAATTTCCTAATTATTATGAATTATCAGGCCGTAATAGTGATGATTTGTTAGTAGCGGTTCGCGGTGATATCGAAGAAGATACTGCTAAAAGAAATCCGTTTGATTTTGGTTTATGGTTTACTAATTCTAAATTTAATAATCAAGAGTTACAATGGGATTCACCATGGGGCGTTGGTTATCCTGGTTGGCATATAGAATGTTCTGGTATTTCTATTAAATATTTAGGAGAATACTTAGATATTCACTGTGGCGCAGAAGATGCTATTTTCCCACATCATACGAATGAAATTGCGCAAAGTGAAGCTTATTTAGGTCATAAATGGTGTAATTATTGGGTACATTTTGGTTTTTTAAATGATAAAGATGGAAAGATGAGTAAATCTAAAGGTGAGTTTTTAACGGTATCACTATTAGAAAAGAAGGGGTATAATCCACTTAGTTATCGTTATCTATGCTTAAATTCTTATTATCATAGTCAATTAACTTTTAGTTATGACATCTTAGATGGAGCACAAAATGCCTATTTAAAATTAAAGGGACGAATTGCTAAATTAGATGCTAATACTAAGGTACAAGAAGAAAAGATGAGCTTATATATTGATCGCTTTAAACAAGCTATAGAAGATGATTTAAATACTTCTAATATGGTTACATTAATTTATGAATTATTAAAGGATAAAGAATTAACAGATGCAACAAAACTAAAACTAATCGGACAATTTGATACGGTATTATCGCTTGATTTATTAACGAAGGATGATAAAGTAGAAGATTTCGATATAGCAGAAATAGAAGAAAAAATAAAACAACGTAGCTTAGCAAAACAACAGAAAGA
>CALVUW010000102.1 GCA_944363695.1 uncultured Bacilli bacterium
ATAACCTTTGGAGAAAATTTTGACACCTCAAATGTAATGGATATGTCTGGGATGTTTGGCTTTTGTAGCAGTTTAATCAGTTTGGACTTAAGTGGTTTTGATACCTCAAATGTAACAGATATGTCTATTGTTTTTAGGGAATGTAATACTTTAAAAAATATAGATTTTGGTGAGAAGTTTATTACTTCTGGCGTGACAACTATGTATCTTATGTTTGATGGCTGTAATAGTTTAGAAATGTTAGATTTGAGTGGCTTTGATACTTCAAATGTAACGAACATGTCTTATATGTTTAGAAACTGCAGCACTTTAACTAGTTTAGACTTAAGTAGTTTTGATACTTCAAATGTAACGACTATGCAAAGTATGTTTCAATATTGTAACAGGTTAACTTATTTAGATATGCGTAATGCAGTATTTGATGCCACATATACCTCTATGTTTAATAGTGCTAATAATGCGATTGAAGTAGTCGTTAAGGATGCAACGGCCCAAACCTGGATTCAATCAAGATTAGATGAAGCTTCAATTACTGGTGGTACAGTTACTATTTATGGAGCTTAATTAGAAAGCGATAACAATGATTGTTATTGCTTTTTTTCTTTGTCTATTAAAAAAATAAAATTTTATAGTTAATTGTTGACATAAATAGAAACGATGTTATAATATAATTGTACTAGTACAAATAGTACAAGGAGGTTATATGATACAAGTCAAAGAAGTAGTGAAACAATTTGATAAGCAACCAGTTATTAAAAACTTGTCTTGTCAAATTGAAGATAACTCAATTTATGGACTAGTCGGTGCTAATGGAGCGGGAAAGTCCACACTATTACGATTACTAGTCGGAATTTATCAAAAAGAAGGAGGAGAAATTAGCGTTGATGGCGTAGATCCTTTTGATAATCCAACCATTAAAGAATCTATTGTATTTGTTCCGGATGATCTATACTTTCATAATGGTTATACCTTAAAAGATTATGCTAAAATTTATCAGAGTTTATATCCAAAGTTTGATATGAATTTAGTTAACGAATTAGCTGAAAAACTACATTTGAAAATGAATGTAGCCATCGATACTTTTTCCAAAGGAATGAAACGGCAATGTGCACTTATTTGTGCAATGGCCACAAATGCTAAATATTTACTATTTGATGAGACCTTTGATGGCCTTGATCCTGTAGTTCGTAATTTTATGAAAAGGTGTTTAGCAGAACAGATGACACGGCAAGATACAACCATTATTATGACCAGTCATAATTTACGAGAACTAGAAGATATCTGTGATCATTTAGGACTACTTTATCAGGGTGGAATTCTTTTTGAAAGCGAAATCGATCAACTAAAAACAAATATGTATAAAATTCAAATTTCCTTTAAAGAAGACTTTGATGAAACTAAATTTAAAGATTTAGATATTCTTCATTATAAGAAAAATGGTAGTGTCGCCACCTTGATTATAAAGGGTGAAGAAGAAGCTTTACAAAAGAAATTACAAGCGATGAAACCACTTTTATTAGATTTCTTATCACTAACTTTAGAAGAAATATTTATTTATGAAATGGAGGTGTTAGGCTATGAGTTTGAAGAAATGGTTTCACGTTAAATTTAGTGTTCAAAATTTAAAGAAATCAAAAGCTTTACTTGCTATTCTATTATTCCTTTTTCCGTTGATACTTAGTTTAACCCAAATATCTTCAGCCGAATATGGTGTCGTTGATTTGTTAAAAAATAATGTTTTAGTGATATTAGGAATGGCTATTATTCCAGTTCTATTGTCTCTTATCTTATTCTCGTTTGTCTACAAAAAGAAAAAAGTAGACTTTATCGTAGGAATGCCTTTATCACGTAAACAAATTTTTACTAGCAATACAGTAAGTGGTATTCTCATCATTATTGGTATATTTGTGATGAACATTCTATTTTTAGGGCTATTTACCTTATTTAATAGTAGTGTCACTTTAAGTATACCTATGATAATAGATTATGTATTAACTTATGGTCTTGGTTATATATTAGTATTTACGGTTACTAATGTAGCGATGAGTTTAGCAGGTAATTTTATTACTCAGATTGTTCTAACACTATTACTATTATTCTTAGTTCCCTTCTGTTTGATTTTCCATCAAAGTCTTACTCATAGTTCTAGTCGCTTAGTTGAATTAGAATGTTCAAATCAACAATGTCAAGAAATTATATATGATCAATGCGAAGATTTTACAGGTATTCAAAACTGTAAACAGCAAGCTGCTAATGGTTATTATTATACGGTTTTAGATCAGAATTTTGTACCCCATTATAGTGTACCGGTTGGGGTAGTACTATCTCCTATATTTGGTACTAGTTCTATTCTTTATCAAGCTTCTACTTGGCTTAGAACCTTTTTATTCAGTATCTTCTTCATTGTCATAGGATTTATTACGTTCCAAAAACGTAAAATGGAACAGTGTGAAACATCTTTCACTAGTTTCAAAGTTCATAGTTTTGTCAAATGTTTAACCTTAATACCGTTTGGGTTGTTATTAGCAGTCGCTAATGCTAATTTACGGGATAGTGCTATTGTTATTCTAGTTTTACTAGCATACTTCTATTTGTACGACTTAATTACGAAAAAAGGAATTCAACATATTGGACGCTCTTTCATCTATTTCGTTGTAACTTTAGTAATTTGTTTTGGTTATTATTATGGCATGGAGGCTTATCTTGATTCTCTATCACCATCTAATATGGATTATATTAAAGATGAATTAAAGATTTCAGATATTGCTAGTTTTTCTCTTCATTCACTTAATTCTTCTGAGTTAGGAATGATAGAAGGATATCCAACAGATGAAATCGAATTTAAAGGTACGAAACAAATTAGATCTTTATTACAATATGCTTTTCAGGCACAAGAAACACCAGGTGATGCTTATTATATAGCTTTTAAACTAACGTTAAAGGATCAAAGAAATTATTCTGGATTTTTAACATTAACGAATAGCCAATATCAAGATTTTATAACAGCTATGAAAGCGGCTGAAGAAGTGAAAGATATTAAACAAGCAATTTCTCATGATATCTTGACAGTTTCATTCTTAGAAAAAAATTATACAAAACAACAAATTGAAACAATCATGCCAAATCTTGAAAAAATGTTATCCACTTCCTTTAGTGCTCCAGCTATATCAAATACAGAAATGGCTACTGTGACTATTTATGATCATCATCAATTATTATCTTTAAGTTTCCCAGTATTACAAGATCAAACAATTGCCAATACTTTAATGGAAAAAAATAATGAAAAAGTAAAAACTATCTTGAAAAAAACTGATGTTCATAATATTATGCTATTATCAAATGGTGCATTCCTAGATACGAATCAACAGATTCAACAAGTAATTACTGCTTTGCAAGATCAACCAACAGCAGTAGATAGTAGTAAAGAATATTTAGTTATAGCTGTCTATACGAATAAAGGAACGCAGTATTATGTATCTAATCAGATGGATCTAGCTAATTATTTTTCCACAGTAGAGCAGGAGTGATAGTATGAGTAGTGATATGATTATTTTAGATTATCAAAATCGTAATCCTATATACTGTCAAATTGTTCAACAAATAGAACGTTATATTGCTTTAGGTATTTTAAAAGCGAATGATCCGCTTCCTTCCATTCGTGAATTAGCTAGTAGTCTAGGAATTAATCCTAATACGGTTAAAAAGGCTTATAGTGAATTAGAAAATAAAAAATTAATTGTTAGTATCTCAACAAAAGGATGTTTTGTATCTAGTGAGGTAGAAAGAGCAAAAGAGGTTAAGATGGAACAAGAATTTGAAAATATTAAGAAAAGTATTGCAGAATTACAACAATTAGGCTTATCTGTACAAGATATTAAAAAGAAACTAGAAGAAATATTTAAATAGTGTTAAGATTTTTTAGAAATGTTACATTTTTAAATTATTAAATTGATAACAAACAAAGGCGAACTTTGTTTGAAGAA
>CALVUW010000103.1 GCA_944363695.1 uncultured Bacilli bacterium
ATTGGTGACCAGTACGGAATTCGAATCCGTGAATGCTGCCGTGAAAGGGCAGTGTGTTAAGCCACTTCACCAACTGGCCAAAAAAAATGGCGCCTCAACTAGGACTTGAACCTAGGACCCCTTGATTAACAGTCAAGTGCTCTAACCAACTGAGCTATTGAGGCATAACATGGTGGGCCTGACAGGACTTGAACCTGTGACCCCTCGCTTATCAAGCGAGTGCTCTAACCGACTGAGCTACAAGCCCATTGTTTTGTAAGACAGTTATCATTTTACACTAAATTAGTCGTAAATGCAAGTGTTTTTTTGACACATTTTCTCAACTGCAACATTAGAATAACAAATATAATGAGGTAAATCAAGTCTTTTTTTGGGCTTTATTAAAAAAATAAGAGCTTTTCATATTATTTTCACAAAATTTATTTATGCTAATAAGGAAAGGAGTGGTAACTTGTCGTCTTGGAAAGCAACGATAGGAAAAAATAAAAAGATCATTGTTAAGTGTATACTTCTCTTATTAGTGATTATTGGTTTAACGTATATTGTAGATGTGGCTACCCAAAAACAATATCAACATTTATTACAAGATAAGACTTGGCTAGATAATCAAATTACGCTTCAAGCAGATGAAAATGGTGTTTATTATGTTGAGACCAAAGCAGATATTTCTATTTTTAATACAGCTTATCAAGAAGTAATAACAGAAAAAATCAATGATTTGTATCAAACATTACAACCTGATTTTGAAAATATGCTACTTATTTATAATCCTTATGGTACAGAAAGTCTATCTTATAATATATACTATGAAGCAACTGAGAATACGACCATATCTTATACGATTCAATGTGATGGTTATTCTGATTTTTCACAAACCTTAACAGATTCTGGTGGGACCTATCAGTTAATTGGTTTTATTGCGGGTAAAACGAATCATGTTACCATCACCGAAACCGATGAAAATCAAATGACGAAAACAGTAACATTGGATATTGTAGTTCCAGCGTTAGAGCATGAGGTGGATATGCAATTAGAAGTAACATCTGGTGATAGTACTGAAAGCTTAAGGGATGGATTATACGCAGTGTTAGGTCATGATAAAAATGAAGCGGCTAATATTTATTTCTATGATAATGAAGGTATCCTGCGTCAAGAATTGATCCTAGATTCTTATCGGGCTGACCGTATTATTTTTGCTAATGATTGTCTATACTATGCTTATTCCGATCATGAAATTGCTAAAGTGGATGACTTGGGACAAATTGAGCAAATATATACTTTAGATGATTATATAATGCATCACGATATGGTATATGATCAAGATCAATTAGTGATTCTAGCTAGTGAAAACGGTGCTGATACGATTGAAGATCTTGTTATTACCCTTGATTTAACAACGGGAGAAATCAATAAGATCATTGATATGAAAAACTTGTTGCCAGAATTTTATTTAACTGCTGTCAAACCAGAAGGCGGAAATCTTATGGAGGCGAAGAACTTGATTGGGTTCATTTAAATAGTTTAGCTTTACGCGGGAATGATATCATCGTTAGTTCAAGAGAGTTAAGTATGATTATTTATATCCAAGATGCATATGAAAATCCGACGATTTCTTATGTATTAACCGATCCATCAGTAGTTGAGGGTACGACGATTTCTTCTTTTGTCTATCAAAAAGAAGGTGATTTTGTCTCCCAAGCCGGACAGCATAGCGTTATTTATCAGGAAGATGATACCTTGGATGAAGGACAGTATTATCTGATTATGTATAATAACAATTATGCTTCTAGCGCGACTAGACCTACTTTTGATTGGTCTATGTATGAGGGGACAGGCAGTTATGAAAATGGTACCAACTCTTATTATTATCAATATTTAGTTGATGAAGACGAAAAAACATATCGGTTAGTAAAAAGCTTTGCCGTACCTTATTCTAGTATTGTCAGTAATGTAGAGTTGTTAGATACAAGTTCTAATATTGTCGTTAGTAGTGGCATGGACCACTCGTTTGGAGAATATGATACAGACGGGAATTTAATTCGTGAATTTCATTACACTGCTGAGCAATTTGCTTATCGAGTGTTCAAATATCCAGCTCCTAACTTGTCTTCTGGTTAATTTTTTGCTACTATATATCACGAGATGATGAAATGATGAGAAGAAAAGTAACAGAAACTGGTGAATTATTAACCGTATTATGGCAGCTATTTCCGGAAATGAGTCACAAGAAATTAAAAAACTATTTAACTGGTCATGCTGTCTTAGTCAATGGGCAAATAATCACTCAGTACAATTACGTTGTTAAAAAAGAAGATATTGTTGAGATCAAAAAAGAAAATAAAACCCATAAACATAGTACTTTGCCTATTCTTTATGAGGATGAAAATTTTCTAGTGGTAGATAAGCCAGCGGGTCTTTTGTCTATTGCAACGAGTAAAGAAAAAGAAAAGACAGCCTATCATTTGATGCGTGAATTTATTAAACAACGTAATAAGCATGAAAAATTATTTGTTGTACATCGTTTAGATAAAGATACATCTGGTATTTTGCTATTTGTTAAACATGAAAAATTAAAATGGCAATTGCAAAACAATTGGAATCAATTAGTAAAAACAAGAGAATATATGGCCATTGTTTCTGGTACGATACCAGCTTTTTCTTCTTATGTGTGCTATTTAGAAGAAGATAAAAATTATCAAGTAAAAGTAGTGGAACATGGTGGTAAAAAGGCAATTACTTCTATTTATCCGATTTTCCATAATCAGCGTTTTTCCTTAGTAAAAGTAGCGATTAAAACTGGCCGTAAAAATCAGATTCGAGTTGTATTATCCCATTTGGGCTATCCAATTGTAGGAGATAAAAAGTATGGTAATATATCTTATCCTAGATTATTACTACATGCTTCAAAATTAGTGTTAGTACATCCTGTGACTCATCAAATCTATACATTTGAAAGCAAAGTACCAGCTTCTTTTTCGGCACTTATAAAATCGTAATAGGGGGGATTTGTATGGATTATAAAACAGTTGAACATAATTTAATTACGAAGTATCGGAAACCTATATGGCGGCCTTTTATGAAAGCAATTCGCACCTATGATTTAATTCAGCCTCATGATAAGGTGGCCGTGTGTATTTCTGGTGGTAAAGATTCGATGATGCTTGCTAAATGTATGGAAGAATTACAAAAACATGGGGATGTGCCCTTTGAATTAGTTTACTTGGTGATGGATCCTGGATATACTAAAGAACATTTATTACAAATTGAGCGAAATGCTGCTGCTTTACATATTCCTATTACGGTAGTAACGTCTGATATTTTTCAGGTAGCTAATAAGCTAGATCCCACTCATCCTTGTTATATGTGTGCTAGAATGCGCCGAGGCTGTTTATATCAGCATGCTAAAGATCTTGGTTGTAATAAGATTGCCTTGGGTCATCATTTTGATGATGTGATTGAGACAATTTTACTATCAATGCTATATGGGGGAGAATTTAAAACAATGATGCCTAAATTGCATAGTACTAATTTTGCGGGTATGGAATTAATTCGTCCCCTTTATCTAGTCAAAGAAGCTGACATTCAATCATTTTGGAAGTATCATCAATATACCTTTATTAATTGTGCTCGTCAGTTTACTAAAACTTATCAGACTAACTCTAAGCGACAAGAAATGAAGCAATTGGTGGCACAATTTCGTCAGATGAGTCCGGTTATTGAACAGAATATTTTCAAAAGTTGTGAAAAAGTTAATTTAGAAACGATTATTAGTTATGAACAGAATAAAAAAGTAACTAGTTTCCTAGATACTTATGATGAGAAATAAGGTATTGACCTTATTTTTATTTTAAAATTTTCTTCAATTGTTTAATCGCATTTTTTTCTAATCGTGATACTTGCGCTTGACTAATCGACAATT
>CALVUW010000104.1 GCA_944363695.1 uncultured Bacilli bacterium
TAATTATTACTAATCTTTTTAGACCAGCAAAAAAGAATGCTGAAAATTTACTCAGCACCCTTTAATGTCGAAGAACCCATTTATATTTCTCTTGACTTTTATGCTTATTATTGACTATGCTAGTAATGCAAGGAGAATCAGAAAATGAAAATAGAAAAAATAGTAACAGGTGCCTTAGAAGAAAACTGTTATGTGCTATCTTTCGAGGGTACCTGTTTAATTGTCGATCCAGGTAGTGATTTTACTAAAATAAAAAAAGCAGTGGGTACGAATAAAATTTTGGGTATTTTAGTTACCCATGTTCACTTTGATCATATTGGGGCTTTACGTGATTTCTTAAATGAAAATAGACGATTAAAAGTGTATAAGAAAAGTAACTTAGCAGATAATCAAACCCTAACTATTGGTGCTTTTACTTGCCAAGTTCTTTATACGCCAGGTCATAGTAGTGATTCGATTAGTTTTTATTTTGAACAAGAAAAATGTATGTTTACAGGAGATTTCTTATTTAAAGATACTATTGGTAGATGTGATTTACCAACAGGTGATGAGAAGATGATGATTGTATCGTTAGAAAAAATCAAACAATATCCAGATGATATTACTTTATATCCTGGTCATGGTGATACAACAACGTTAGCGAAAGAAAAAAAAGATAACTTATATTTACAAAAAGAGACATTTCAATAGTGAAAAAGCAATTTTAAAAAGTCTATATTTATGATATAGTAAAAAGGTAAGAGGTGGTAGAAGATGTATATCGATTTAGTGGTGTTTATTATTTTATTATTACTAGTGGTAATGTTTTTTAAACGCTTTTCTAGTTTTGTATATTTTGTAGCTATTTTTGATATTGGTTTACGTATTTTAACATTTATTCGTTTGAATATTGGCCTACCAGATGTAGCGGCTTTAATTGGTAAATATGTACCAGAGAGTATCTTAGCTATTTTTGCTAAATACACAGATGGAACTGTTTATACAATTTTGGCTTGGGCTTTTGTTATTATTATGATTATTTTTGAAAGTTATATTATTAAATTCTTTATTAAAAAGAAAAAAATATAGGTGATAGAAATGAGAAAGAATAGTAATACGTGGTTAAAAGTTGTAATAGCGATTGTCGTATTAGAACTAGTCGTTGGTGGTGTTATTTTTGCTTATAAGAAAATCAATGAAACCCCAGATAATGAATTATCCACTCAGGATGATTTAGTACAATCGTTGTATCAAAAGATAGCTTATGAAGATTTAGATAATATTGATATTATGAATCCGGAAGTGATGCTTTATTATGGTTATCATAATATAGAAGAAGGAAAAGAGCAGACCATTAATTGTGATGTTGTGCAAGTCGAAGAAGATACTACGGGTTATCAATGTAATGGAATTACGACTTTTATCCCTGAAGCGGACTTAATTGATGCCGTTCAAAGTGTCTATGGGCCAAATGTAACGGTAAATTTAACTGATTTTCAAATTGATCAACAACAGCATGGTTTTGTTGATACAACCAATAAGGGAATTGTTGTATTTCAAAAATCAGAGGAAGTAATGGCAGATACTTATAATTTAAGATTAGTGACAGCAGAACAGCAAGATAATAAAATAATTTTAACAACGGAAGTCTTAGATGGAATTTATGGAACGGTAAAAGCTAGCTATAAATATACTTTCGAACAAAATGGTGATCAATATTATCTAGTACAAAAAGAAACAGTTGCGATATAATAGTAGCAGAAGGAGTGATAGGTATGTATACAACAATTCAGCAAGCATTAGTGGCAGCGATGAAAAATCATGACAAAGAAAGATTAAATGTCATTAAAATGGTAAAAGCTGCCGTTGATAAAGAACGGATTGATAAAAAATGTGAGATTACAGATGAGTTAGTCATTGATGTTTTAAGTAAACAAGTAAAATTACGCGAAGATTCGATTGGAGAATTTGCTAAGGCTAACCGTAGTGATCTAGAAGAAGCTGCTAAACGGGAGATTGCAATTTTACAAGAATATTTACCAGCACCATTAACGGAAGCTGAAGTAGATGCTATTATTGCTACAGCGATACAAGAAGTAAATCCAACTGGGATAAGAGATATGGGCAAGATCATGTCAATCGTTTCTCCGCAAGTAAAGGGACGCTATGACATGAAAGTAGTATCTAGTAAAATCAAAGAAAAATTAAGTTAAATTAACTGTCCTTTCTACATACTCTATAACAGAAAGGACGGTTTTTATTATGATGATTATTGCTCATAAAAGTAATCTTTATAACAATAAAAATTTTGTTGAATCTGTCAATCAATTAGAAGGTCTTGCAGGAATTATGCTAGATGTTGTTATGACTAAAGATAAACAAGTGTTAGTTTTCTCACGTGTGACAACAAATAAAATAACGATTAATACGATTCAAAATAATAATTTAAATGAAATATCCTATTATGATATTTTAACATTAGAAGATGCTCTTACGATGTTAGAAGGTTTTAAAGGGAAAATTATCATTAATTTATTGCCCTTAAATGAAGCTTTGTTAATAGAAGACTATCAGAAGGTAGTAGATAATAATTTACGTTATACAGAAGTCGTAAAAACAATTACAGATAAATTTGTTCACGCTAATATTTATATCTGCAGTAGTAGTTATAACTTGTTGTATCAAATTATTAGAGTTTTTCCTAATGACAAACATGGTGTCATTTTAGATGAAAATAGTGGCAGCTATATAGATGTTGATTTCTATATTTTTGTGCCTAACATGTTAGATGAGAGAATTATGAGTGAACAATTGAGTTTGAAAAAAGAAGTGATGATTATGATGGAAGACTGTGATGATTTATCTATGGTTTTGTCATTTCTAGAGGATAATCGAAATAATAAAGAAAATTATCAATATATTACAAATCATGCTAAAATATTTTATTATAGTACGTATCATATATAGAAAGAGTGGTTGTGATGCACAAAGAAGCAATATTAAAAAAATTAGAACAATTAGATATACCTAAAGATCAATTTATTGTCATTAGTGGAGCAAGCTTAGTATGCCAGGATGTATTAGAAGGTACTAGTGATATTGATTTGAGTTGTTCACGCGAAGTCTATAAACAATTAGATTGGCCTACCAAAATGGGTGCTTTTCAAAAAGAAATTAAATATTATGATTGTTTTGAAATCAGTGATAATTTATTTGAGTACCAAGATACGATAGAAATAAATGGTTATCGCTTTTTATCATTAGCTACTTGTCTAGCTATTAAGAAACATTTACATCGTGCTAGTGATCAAAAAGTTATAAAACAATTAGAGTTGGCGGTTTGTTTAAAAGATAATTATTATTTTGAACGCAATCTTCGACAAGAGGGAATTACGTTTATTGCAGGTGTGGATGAAGTGGGCCGTGGACCACTAGTTGGACCTGTTGTTGCTGCTTGTGTTGTGTTACCAGAACATTTTCATTTAGAAGGATTGACAGATTCGAAAAAACTAAGCGAAAAGAAGCGAGAATATTTTTATGATGAGATTATAAGGCAAGCTTTAGGAGTAGGGGTTGGTATTATATCTGAAAAAGTAATTGATGAAGTGAATATTTATGAGGCAACCAAGATGGCTATGAAAGAGGCTATTAACAATTGCTCTTGTCAAATAGAACATGTCTTGATTGATGCGATGAAACTTGATATCGATATACCAACAACTTCTATTATTAAAGGAGATTTAAAAAGCATAACGATTAGTGCTGCTAGTGTGATTGCCAAAGTAACGCGAGATAGGATGTTAGATCAGTTGGATTTACAATATCCGATGTATGATTTTAAACATAACAAGGGTTATCCGACCAAAAAGCATTTAGAAGCCATTAGTCAATATGGAATTATAG
>CALVUW010000105.1 GCA_944363695.1 uncultured Bacilli bacterium
TATAAGTGATGGCAGCTTCTATTGGATAACCTTCTCCAATTTTAGATACTTCTGTCAAGCCAACTAGTTTATGAATATTTTTACAATCTAGATTTCTTGATATAAACAAATGATGCAACATTTCCTGGTTATACTCTATATGGGCTTTGTGAGCAACCAAAGTGGAAACATCTTCTAAATCAAAAGCATCACAAAATTCATTGGTATCAATTCCTCTTGGAAATCTTCCGGTTATGATTCTACTTGGAACATACCCATAGCTTTTTGGATTGCTATAAAAATCGCACCCTTCTAAAACATCATAAAAATTTTCTGCGTATTTACAATTAACATTTAAACAAGCAATCGGTCTTCTTTCATAATAGAAAATATTTCTACTACATTCATTAGATTCTGTTGAAACAGAGAAAAATTTATATTCAGGTCGTAATAAAGTTACCATCTTTTTATTAGTTATATTAATATTATAATCGGCCTTCTCAAAATACGATAAATCGATCATTTTTTCCACATTACTTCCTTGTAATAAAATAAGATCGTAATCTTTTTCCATAACGAAATCTATCATTTGTTCTTTTCTTTTTTTATCTCTAACCGATATAAATCTTTTTCCTAAATCCATACTTAATATTTTTAAATTTTTCATCTACTAAAACCTCCGGGTGCTTCTAATTATAATACAAATAAGTACTAAACACAACCTAATTTTCCTTTCCTTTTAAGATAGAATTTTCGAATAAACTCAGCAGGAATTACCGTAAAAGCACACAATAACATAATTTCCACTTCCAGTAGACTAAGGCCTGCCGTTCTAAATAAATCACCACCAAAATAAATAAGCAGCATCTGTACTACAATAATAAGCAATGTGATAGCCATGAATACTTTGTTACGATAAAGATTAGCAAAAATATTAAGACGAGAGGTACGCGCATTTAAACTATTGAAGATACTCATAAAAATAAATAAGCCAAAGAAAGCGGTTAGGAAATATAAATCATGACTTTCTGGTCGGAAAAAGCTATGAATAAACGGACTTTTTAAAAAGAATAAACATAATCCAAAAGAATATAAACCAATAAATACAATTTCATGAATCATATAAGCATTTAAAATCGGTTCATCCCGCTTTTTAGGAGCCTCTTCCATATACTCTTCTAATGGGGCTTCATAGGCAAAAGCAATGCCCGCTAAAGTATCCATAACCATATTAACCCACAACATTTGAATGACTGTAACGGGATTTGGTACGCCAATAAAGGGACCAATAATCGATAAAGCTACGGCACAAAAATTAACAGTCAATTGAAAGATAATAAACTTACGAATACTTTTGAAAATAGTTCTACCAAATAATATGGCACGCGTAATTGAATAAAAGTTATCATCTAATAAAATAATATCGCTAGCTTCTTTTGCCACTTCCGTTCCACTGCCCATTGCAAAGCCAACATCAGCTTTCTTTAAAGCGGGCGCATCATTCACACCATCCCCAGTCATTCCTACCACTAAATTTAGCTCTTCACTAATTCGAACCAAACGGCTCTTATCTTGGGGCAAAGCTCTGGCAATCACTTTAATATGTGGTAGCTTTGCCTTTATTTCATCATCGGTTAGTTGACTTAATTCATCACTAGTTAGGACGATGTCCTCTTTGCTTTGTAAGATCCCTACTTCTTTAGCAATCGAATAAGCCGTCTTTTTATTATCTCCCGTCATCATGACAACTTGAATACCAGCTTTCTGTACAAGGCCAATACCTTGCGGTGATTCTGGACGAATTTCATCTTTTAATAATAGTAAAGCAATGAAAGTTAAGCGTTCTAAGTTTCTAGTTGTTTTTGCTAATAGAATAACACGAATTCCTTGGGATGCATATGTTTCAATTATGCTTTCTATTTTGGTAGCATGATGCCATGGTAAAACTTGACCTTGAGCACTAAGATAAGAATCACATTTAGGCAGCAATACTTCTGGTGCCCCCTTAATATAAACAGTCTCCTCTTTATCTTTGACTTTCGTAAAAGCATATTTATCTTTACTGTTAAAAGGTTTTACCGAAAGTTTATCTAATATAGCAACATTTTCTTTGGGCACAAATGATACACAAGCTTTATCGGTAGCATTGCCCCCTAACCATTTACCCGTTTCTGTTTCTAAAGTACAACTATTATTTTGAATAATTGCATCTATGACTGCTTGATGATATTTTTTCTGTGGCTGTAATTGAGAAATAGATTGAAATAAATTTCCTCGACCATCAATTCCCCCAATGACTTCTAACTTTCCTTTAGTTAAGGTACCTGTTTTATCCGTAAATAATATATTTAGACTACCAGCTGTTTCAATGCCTACTAATTTACGTACCAAAATATTATTTTTTAACATACGCTTCATATTAGATGATAAGACTAAAGTAATCATCATCGGTAAACCTTCTGGTACCGATACTACAATAATGGTAACTGCTAAGGTTAAAGCATATAGGACATGAGCAAACATCAAAGAAGTGTCTTGCAAAAGAGCCATGATTTTAGTCATATCAAAATGATTATTAATCACAATTACTGAAAACAGATAGGAAATGGCTACTAAAAAAGCGCCACAATAGCCAATACGACTAATAATTTGAGCCAATTTACGTAATCGAAGTTTAAGAGGGCTTTCTGGTTGCTGTTCTTGTAATTCACTGGCTATCTTCCCATAAAAAGTATGTTTACCAACTTTAGTTGCTACCATTTCTCCTACCCCAGCATACACCACACTACCACGTAATAATTCGTTGATGGCCGTTGGATTTAAGCCCGATGTAAACGGATACTTATAGATTTCTTTGCTTTCTCCAGTGATACTAGATTCATCAATTGTTAATTCTCCCTGTAATAAAACGCCATCACAAGGAATTTTATCTCCTAGTTCTAATAATACAATATCTCCGACAACAATTTCTTCTATCGGAACTTCTTTAACTCCTTCTTTTCGTCTAACTCTGATTTTACTTTTAGCAGCTTCTTCTTGTAATTTTTCAAATGCTTTTTCACTACCATACTCTGAAATAGTGGAAATAAAAGACGCTAAAAAGATAGCAATGACAATGCCAATCGTTTCAAACCAATCAAAATCTTTTAATAAAAAAATCGTTTTAATACCTAAAGCAATTAATAGAATACGAATAATAGGATCCCCTAAACTACGCAATAATTGTTTACCAAAACTGTCCTTTGTTATAGCGGTTAATGTATTCATTCCATATTTTTCTCTTTGTTTGATAACTTCTTCAGCGCTTAAACCAGTTCTACTTATTTTTTCCATAGAGTTTCCCTCCTAGAAAAAAATATGTGAACAAGAAAAAGAATACGCTTAAATTCCGTATTCTTATTTTGACAAATTTAGTAATTAATTATTTCGAATCATGGCAATATAACCATTTACTTTACTTGCCCATGTAGGACTAGCGGCATATTTTGGTCCCATTGCCTCTGCAGTAGTTAGACCTACTGCTACATAGTTTTTATATAAGTTGTCGATATAACCCATAATTCCTTCATCTAAGGTTGGATATGCTTTATAAGAGCCACCACCACAACTTGGTCCACCTTTTTGACCACCTACGTTGTTACAACTTCTAACAAGATTACTACATGTTCCACTATTACATCCAGTTTCATGTAAAATAATCGCTGTTGCCAAATAAGGGTCAACTCCTAATTGTAAAGAATAACTAGCAATTAAGTAACCTTTACCGGCAATTGTTGATTTTAGAGAGCGGTTTAGTTTTTCTGCTAATTGATTTAACGTCATATTATCATAAACAATTGGCTCTAC
>CALVUW010000106.1 GCA_944363695.1 uncultured Bacilli bacterium
TCTTATTCATTACAAACCTCCAAATCTCTAGCCACGCTAAATGGCAAGCTCATACAATAATCTTTTTCCATTTCTTCTTTGACAACATCTATGACCCCCGATTGTATAACTGCAGCAATAACCAAGATAATTATCATTACTGCAATTGTACTAGCTACACTTATTACTGCTACTTTCCAATTCTCCATTTTTATTCCTCCTCTAAATAATTCATAAATCTAAATTCTATATATCTCTTTAAATATCTAATTGTTATACTGTAAACTCTTTCTTGATAATCAATTACTATTATTTCCGTTTTTCCGGCATAAAAAGTATCTTCTTCGTAATTATTTAAGTAATCATCAATTACTTTTCCTATTAACTGATAAGGTAGTTTTGCATCGTTTACTATTAAAAAATTTGCCATCTAATCCTCCCTATAATTTTTTCTAAAAACATCTATAAACTCTTCATTATATGTTCTTTCAAAATATAACTGCCCTATTATCTTCATTAACTTGTCATAAATAGGGTTAAAATGTATGCTATCATCACTCATATCATGATGATAAGAGCAGAGGTAAATAGTCAAGCCATACTTATCACTATTACCTCTATTTCGTCCTTCCAGTATGTGGTGCAGATGTAAGTCATCTGTTTTGCCACAGAAGAAACACTCTTTCTTTTCTTGTATTATTGATTTCACTTTACTTTTCCTCTCATAACTGCATTTTCTAAATCTTTTATATAAGCTATATAAACTCTCTCTTGCTGATTAAATACTTCTTTTCTGGATTCAATATCATTTACACAGTGTTGAGTCATGTTCATTTCTTGAATTATCTCTTCTATAGTCATTTCACCGGGATTTTTAGCTAGTCTATAACCTTTTGTTTGACTATTATAAAGAACTGGTTTGACTAGCTTTAATTCGCTTATTAACTGCCGTACCTTCCTATCAGAATAACCAGTTTTAGCAACTAGTTCTTCTCTAGTAGTAAAGTCTTTATTGTTTAAATAACTTTCTATCATTAGTCCTCCTTACTAACCTTGCCCCATTGCTCTACTAATTTTTCTATTTTGTAATCTTCCAAAGTAGGTATATCTAGCTCTTTTGCCTCGTAAACAATTCCCTCTAAGAATATCCACATCTCACTTGAATTATAATTACTACTACCCTTATAGACCTTGTACCAGTCGCAATCTTTACCATTTAGCTTTCCTTTTTCATAGAACTCATAGTATTTGCTAAATCCCTCTAAACATGTTCCAGGAGTTACCGGAACAAGCATAGACTGGCCATATTCTTTAAGCATTTGATAATAGATCGCTTCTTTACTAGAGTTGATCTTCTCAGCTATCTTAGTACATAGTTCCCAGCAATAAGAATTACTATTTAACGATCTCTTTGGATGATATTCTTTTATTTCGAATTTCTTACTGTCGTCTTGCCCTTTAAGCCAAAATATTATCTTTTTACTGTTTCCTATCATTTTTTTCTTCCTTTAATTTTTTCAACCTTATCGAAATAACAGGTTGAGAAATACCCAATATTTTGCTTATTTCTGTCTGAGATTTTTTTTGCTGATATAAATCCCAAATTTTGTTATCTAAATCTATACTTTTCTGGCTTCTTCGCTTTTCCCGCTTCTTTGCTAGAACAACTTTATTTACGGTTCTAAATTTTTCTACTTCTGTCTCATTTAATACTCTCATATTGTATTTTTGATTAAGTCTAGTCCATACTTTATAGATTTCTGCCATCAGAAATTGTCTATTGACCTTTGAGCTTAACTTTTCTTTATTTTCTTGATATGCTCTAATCAATTCAAATTCATTCTTCTGATGTCTTCTATATTCTCTTGCTTTCTTTAACTCTTGAACAATTAACATTGCTTGGTCATTAGTCAATATTTCGTTTTCAATAATATGTTCATAGTCGCTTATAAGTCCATCTATTTTACTCTGTCTAGTAGAATTACTCTCAATTAAGTCATCAACCTCATCGAGCAATTTCATTACTTTTTGAAGATTATTTAGTAACAAAACATCTGTTTCTTTCAAATTTTCTAAATCTAACCCCATGCTGCACCTCAAAATGGCAAATCATCATCTGTATAAACAAACTCTTCTTGATATTCTCTAGCAAAATCTTCATATGGTTTGTTTTTATCAGCTATTTCTTCCGCACTTGCCAATTTCTCTTCTGGTTTCTTAGTATTCAAGAAATCAATTTCCTCTGCGACTACTTCTGTAACATATCTATTTTCACCTTTATCATTTTGATAATTTCTTACTTGCAAGCGACCAGTTATTCCTGCTCTATCTCCTTTTTTTAAATGCTGATTGATAAGTTCTGCTTTTTTGTTCCAAGCAACAATATTGATAAAATCTGCTTCTCTAGTGCCATCTTCTTTAGTATGGTTACGATTAACTGCTAATGTAAAACTAGTTACTGCTGTATTATTAGTTGTGTAACGAAGTTCAGGATTAGCTGTTAATCGTCCTATAAGTAATACTTTATTCATCATTGCTCTCCTTTTTTAATTTTCTTAAATATGAGCCAATTTCATCATATAATTTATCAACTAATTCATAATAAACCTCATCTTCCCAAGTTATAGATACTTGATTTTCTAATTTGTAATCGCCATAATATTTTTCTAATTCATAGAATTTGTTTCCAATTTTAACAATAATGTCACAACTTTCTTTGCCATTGTTATTTTTTGTGGGGATTTTTTCTTTATACAAATTTAAATTTAAAATTAAATCTCTTATTTCATTGCTACCCATTTCGTCAACAATTTTTCTTGGATCTATATTGTTTTCATTTAATATCTCAATAATATTATTTATTGGTTTTAATTCTCCTCTTTTAGGTGTTTCATCAACCATTACTACATGTTTATTTTTTAAATCATAATTTTCTTTTTTTAATTGTTCGTTTTCTTCTTTATATTTTTTTAATTCATCTAAAACATATTGTTCTATCATTCTTTTTTTGCCTCTCTTTCCATTAATTTAATCATCTTTATACATAAATCTATTACTTGTTCTTTTGTGTAGATATACTTAATTTGCGGTTCTTCCACATGAGCCTTTATCTTCAATTTAGTTAGTTCATATATTACATCTTCAAAACTATCTTGCATAAGCTAACAACCTCTCTTTATCAATTCTTTCAACTTTTTCTAATTTTCCTAAATGTCCTTTAGGTAGCCACAAAACATAAAGTTCTTCTACTGGCTCATCTGCTAACTCATAGTAAGAGTTCTGCCAAGATACCCAGTTTTTATCTAGTTCAACAGTTGTCTTAATATCTATAATTGCCGTCTTACCATTAATTTTGGCTTTAATATCTAAAGTTCCTGCATACAAGTCTTTATAAGCTACTATCTTTTCACTTTCTAAAATCTCAATGTTAAATTCCTTTAATATCTCTAAATATTGTCTTATACTCTCTTCTTGATACATATCAGGGTGGCAATATCTTTTAATATAAGCTAAAGGTCTTTTAGGTTTCTTTTTGTTTATTATTTCAATATACTTATGAACATCAGTACCATAAACTGCTTTGGCATTTAATACCTCTTTAGGTATTCCCTCATATTTTTCTGGGAATACCTTTTGAAGTATCTGTGTAACACTTGGAACGATTACTCCATCAATTAGATAAATGTGTCCATCTTCAATAAACTCAACCATTATTTAACCGTTAATTTAACATAAGACTTAGTAGTACTATCTTTTAAATATTCTTCGTAAA
>CALVUW010000107.1 GCA_944363695.1 uncultured Bacilli bacterium
GCTGTTAAAACACCCGTTGTAATGGCACGATTGCCACTTGCTGGTAAATCCTGAACTCCTTGAGATGCCCCGTTAACAGATAATGCATATTTAATATTACCATCTGCAATACGTGTATCGTTGCTATCAATGGCTGCATCATCTAAATAAATCGTATAACTAGCAGGAACTGTTCCCGTATTTTCTACTTGAAATGTATACTTATTCGTTTGCGCTAGTCCCTCTTCATCGCTCATTGGATAGGCTTCCGAAATATTAATTCCATTACTAGTCTCATCGAGTATTAAATTTAACGTTCCTGCTTTTAATACATATTCTTTTTCTCCATCTAGCGTTGTTGTTAACCAGGCATACGTAATTCCAATGCAAACAACAATTAATACTACAAGAATCCCCACTAAAATCTTTACCTTATAATTCTTCATTTACCATTACTCCTCGTATTATGAGTTAATCATACCATATTTCTTGTACAAATTCAATCAAAAAGGAAACTCTTTGTTTCCTATTTCTGATAATGTTTCGTAGCAATTTCTTCTTGTAATAAAGTGATAAACTCTGCTAATGAAACAGTCGTTGTTTCTTGCCTACCATGTAAGCGATAGCTGATAGTTTTATCATTCTTTTCATTTTCACCAAGAATAACTACATAATTAATTTTCTTTGTTACAGCATCACGTAAGCGATATCCCAACTTTTCATTACGATCATCCAACTCTACACGAATTCCTGCTGCTTTTAATTGATCAAACACTTCTTGAGCATAATCACCTTGATGAAGCGCAGAAACAGGTATAACCGCTACTTGTACGGGAGCTAACCATAATGGGAATAAGCCAGCGTAATGTTCAATTAAAATACCGATGAAACGTTCAATAGAACCAAAGATAACCCGATGTAACATAATAGGGCGTTTCTTACTACCATCTTTATCAATATAAGTTAAATCAAACCGTTCTGGTAAATTACTATCTAACTGGATAGTACCGCATTGCCATACACGGCCTAGAGAATCTTTAATATGAAAATCTAGTTTCGGTCCATAGAAAGCACCATCACCAGGATTTATCTTGCAATCATGACCAGCCTGCTTACAAGCATCTTGTAAAATACGTTCAGCTTTATCCCAAGATTCAATGGTACCAATAAATTTTTCTTCTGGTCGAGTAGATAATTCAATATCATACGTTAAACCGAAAATACCATAAATACGATCAATAAAATTAATCAATCTAATAATTTCTTCTTCAATTTGATCTTCTCTCATGAAGATGTGAGCATCATCTTGCGTAAACGTTCTTACTCTAAACAAACCATTTAAAGCTCCACTTGCTTCATGACGATGAACTTGTCCTAATTCACCACAACGAATTGGTAAGTCTTTATAAGAATGCAAACTATTTTTATAAACTAACATGCCGCCTGGACAGTTCATTGGTTTAATCGCATAGGTCTTATCATCAATTTCTGATACATACATATTTTCACGATAATTATCCCAGTGTCCTGATACTTTCCATAATTCTTGGCTTAGCATAATAGGAGTTTTGATGAAAACATAGCCTTCTTTTGTATGTTCTTCGTACCAGAAGTTCTCTAAGATATTTCTTAAAATCATACCTTTTGGTAAGAAAAATGGGAAACCAGGTCCATACTCACTAATCATAAACAATTCTAATTCTTTACCTAATTTTTTATGATCTCGTTTTTTAGCTTCTTCTAACATTTGTAAATGCTCTTGTAGATCTTCTTCTGTATCATAGCAGACACCATAGATGCGTTGTAACATTTTATTATTTGCATCACCTTTAAAGTAAGCACCACTAAATTTCAATAGTTTAAAATGTTTTAATTCTTTCACAGAATCCACATGTGGTCCACGACACAAATCTGTAAAATCACCTTGTGAATAACACGTAATTACTTCATCATCTGGGAAGCGTTCAATCAAATCCAACTTATATTCATCATCTTTAAACATATCTAATGCTTCTTGTTTACTAATTTCATGACGAATAATTTTTTTACCATCCTTGGCAATTTTTTTCATTTCTTTTTCTATTTTTGGAATATCTTCTTCCGTAATGACTTTATCACCTAAATCCATATCATAGTAAAAGCCATCTTCAATTACTGGCCCTACCCAAAATTTAGCTTCAGGATATAAATGTTTGACAGCTTGTGCTAATAAATGAGCACAACTGTGATTTAATGGCATTAAACGTTCATCTTCTTTTATATTTTTCATTTTATCTTCCTCCTTGTGTATATTTTTTTACTTTCTGTTTTTGCTGTATAGTGGCAATTCTTTCTACTTGCCCGGTTTCCGGATCATAATCATACTGTTTTTCTTGCAGCATTCGCCTTCTTCTTGTTAACAATTCTTCTGCACTAACTGTTTGCAATTCTTTTAATAATTGATCCGGATGAAATTTTTTAGGATTATGATAACAAGCAATCATACCTGCTGTATCACGTACATAGAGATAATCATTTTCAATATGATCTTGTTTTTCTGCAACAGACATCGAGGCATTCGGTGGTATTTTATACCCTTTCACTAATAAGTACGTCTTCATTTCACCATGATGTAATTTGTTCCAAATTGGATTCGTAACATCTAACCAATTTTCCATGAAACGATAAATTGATAGACAATTCTTTTTACTTTTTTGTAATTTTTTCTTTCCCATATAACCTCTCACAAAAAAACTCCCATTAGCTATTGCTAACAGGAGTGCTAAAACACGGTACCATCCTCTTTTTACCTTGATTCAGATAACGGCTTACACCGGAATTACTTTGCATAATTCAATTTACAATGGTAGTAATAAAGAGCTGTTTTCTCCATTTTCACCAACCATGAAGTCTCTTCTAAAAACAAATCTCTTTATCATGTCCGTTGCTCAAACATTTTTTCTCTATGTCTTTATTCTACTATATTTTTTCAATTTGTCAAACTATTTTTCTAATCCTCTACCCTCTTGCAATAAATTATCTAACGTATCAAGAACAAACCCTCGCTGTTTAATGTATTGAATCACAACTGAAAGCTCATCTACATTTTCTTTATTTAAATCAAAACTAATAATAGTACCACCCTTTATATTGCCTTTGATTGTACGATAAGCATTATTCGTAATTTTCATAGTAGGAATGATCGTATGTAACTTTTGTTCTTGACACATGGTTAATATTTCTTTTTGATCATATTCAGCATAACAATACTTTCCTGCTGTATTGGTTAAAACTTTTAATTTTTCTAAAGAACCTAGAAATGATATTTTATCGTAACCACCATCATAATCTAAAATTTCAATTTCATAAAAATCTGCTGCCAATGTTCGGATTTCATCCGTATGATCTTCTAATAAAATTCCATCTACAAAGAAAGTTGCCTGCGCATTATTTTTAGCTAATATGGCCGTTACTTCTTGTAAATAATCTAATGTATCCACTTTAAAGACTAAAGCCACATTATCGGTAAACCCATTACCAGAAGATATATAACGATCATAGTATTCTTCAATAGAAATCGCTGGTGTTACTTCTTTAAAAACAAGTAGGCTTTCATTATAATCACCGTACTGTTTCATTTTTTGAAAACTTTCTTCTGTATTTACCATTAAATCACTATAGCCAGGAATCATATACTTCTCATCA
>CALVUW010000108.1 GCA_944363695.1 uncultured Bacilli bacterium
TTCGGATATATATTAACATATTTATAGAAAAAATGGTAGTTTTTTTTGAAAAAACTGCCATTTACTCTTACAAATATACTTTTAGAACAGAATCTGAAATTTAACTTTTCATTTCACGTATTTCTTTCTTACTTATTTTATTTCTACAGTTGCGCCAGCTTCTTCTAGCTTAGCTTTAATTTCATTAGCTTCTTCCATAGAAATATTTTCTTTAACAGGTGTACCAGCATTATCAACTACATCTTTAGACTCTTTTAATCCTAAACCAGTAATTTCACGAACTACTTTGATAACTGCTACTTTAGCAGCTCCAGCATCAGCGATAGTTACTGTAACAGTTGAAGGTTCAGCATCTTCTGCAGCAGCAACAGGTCCTGCAGCAACAGCAACTGCTGATGGATCAACTCCAAATTCCTCCTTCATTGCATCTACTAATTCTTTAATTTCTAAAAGTGTCATTTCTTTTAGAGAGCTAATAAATTCATCTTTTGTAATTTTTGCCATTTTCTTTTCCTCCTTTATTTTAATTTTCTTCTTTTTGTTGACTGTATAGATCTAAACAAATAGATAAGTCACGAACTAAACCGATCATACCACCAGCTAACATTGTAAGTAGACCATCGCGTGATGGAATCGTTGCATATTCTGCAAGTTTTGTTTGATCTGCAATTTCACCATCTACAATACCAATTTTTAGGTTCAATGCTGGGTGATCTTTTGCAAAATCTGTCAATATTCTAATTGGGGCAATTTGATCTTTACTATAAGCAAAAGCACTTGGTCCTTCTAAAGCACTGTTTACATCAATTGCTAAATCATTAAATGCTCTAGCCATCAATGTATTCTTATAAACTTTATAATCAGCTTCAGCATTTCTTAACGCTCTTCTTAGTTCTTTGATCTCTTCATCTGTCATACCACGATAATCAAATAATACAATAGATGCATTGGTATTTACTTTGTCTTTGATCTCATCAACTATTTTTTGCTTTTGTTCTAAGATTTTCTGATTAGCCATGCTATACACCTCCTATATCCTTTGCGGTCCAAAAAAAGTTCTCAGAAGACTCCGAGAACTAAAGTACAACGTCGTCCTCGGTAGGATTTATGTTTATACCTACTGTCTTTGGCACCAACAAGTAAATTTATTATATGCTACAACTTCTTATTTGTCAAAGGAATTTTTATCAATTTTAATTCCAGGACCCATTGTAGAAGCAATAGATATATTCTTAATATATTCACCTTTTACGGTAGCAGGTTTAACTTTGATAATTTGAGCAACAAATGCGGATAGGTTTTCTAGTAAATCTTCTTCACTGAAAGAGACCTTTCCGATTAGAGCATGAACATTACCAAAACTATCAGTTCTATATTCAACTCGTCCTGCTTTTGCATCTGTTACAGCTTTTGCTACGTCAGTCGTAACCGTTCCTGTTTTAGGGTTAGGCATTAAACCTTTAGGTCCTAAAACACGACCTAATCTACCAAGTAATGGCATCATATCTGGGGTAGCAATCATTGTATCAAATTCAAACCAATTTTCTTTTTCAATCTTTGCTAACATATCAGCATCACCTACGTAATCAGCGCCAGCTGCTTCAGCTGCTTTCGCTTGATCACCTTTAGCGATTACTAAAACTCTTGTTGTCTTACCAGTACCTTTTGGTAAAACGATAGCTCCTCTTAACTGTTGATCAGCTTTTTTAGTATCAAGGTTAAGTCTCATAGCTACTTCGATAGAGGCATCAAATTTAGTAATACTAGTTTCTTTTACTAATTTTACCGCTTCTTCTTTACTGTATAATTTACTTTTTTCTACTTTAGAGGAAGCTTCTTGATACTTCTTACTTTTCTTTTTCATTTTTATTCCTCCTTATGTGGTTATACGGGTAAGCAAATGTATGATCTCATCCTCCCACATAGGTAAAATACCTATATGTGTCGTTTAATTATTGTCGTTACTTTCAATAGCAACGCCCATGTTTTTAGCAGTTCCAGCCACGATTTTCTTAGCTTCTTCTACGGTATAGCAATTTAAATCTGGCAATTTCGTTTCTGCTATTTCTGTAAGTTGTGCATCTGTTAAGGTTGCCACTGTTTCATTAGCGCCTTTTACAGATCCTTTTTGAATTTTAGCATATTTCTTAACTAAAAAACTAGTTGGTGGAGTTTTAATTACAAAATCGAATGTTCTATCTTCATAGACAGAAATTTCAACCGGTAAAATATCTCCCATTTTATCTCTAGTTGCATCATTATATTTTGTACAAAATTCCTGTAGATTAATACCAGCAGGTCCTAAAACAGTACCAACTGGTGGAGCTGGTGTTGCTTTTCCAGCTGGAATTTGTAATTTTATCTTTTTTACAACTGCCTTTGCCACGAAAAACACATCCTTTCTTTCCTCGTTTTCGCGAGTGGTTCTAATAGCTTATTTCATTAATTTGCTTCCCACTTATTTATCTATATTAAAATTAATATAGCCATTAAATCATATCATAAAAGTAGTTTATTTGCAATTTATGCTTTTTCTATTTGTGATAATTCTACTTCTACTTGCGTTTCTTGACCAAATAAGTCAACATTTAGGACAATTTTTTGATTGTCGGTATCAATTTCTTCAACTGTACCAAACATACCTGTAAATGGTCCGCCAACAATATTTACTTTTGTTCCTGGTGTCAATTCTTTATCAATATCAATACGGCTAATTCCCATATTTCTTAATATATTATCAACTTCATATGGTTGTAGAGGCGTCGGTTTAGCACCTTTACCGCTTGAACCAATAAAGCCAGTAACACCTGGCGTATTACGAACAATATACCAAGCCTCATCTGTCATAATCATCTCTACTAAAATGTAGCCAGGAAACATTTTTTTGACTTTTTTCCTGGTTACACCGTCTTTAGTTTCTACTTCTTCTTGTTCGGGAACAATCACACGAAAGATATAGTCTTGCATATCCATTGATTCAGCACGCATTAGTAATTTCTCTTTTACTTTGTTCTCATGTCCTGAATAAGTATTAACAACATACCATTGTTTTTCCATGATATCCCCCCCTATTTTCCTAGCGTATGTAGAAAAGCAATAATAATATCTATTGCATAGAAGAAAAGTGAACAAACGACAATAAAGACAATCGTAGCAATAGAATACTTTAACATATCCTTTTTACTAGGCCATTTAATTCTTTTCGCTTCTGTCTTTACACCTTTAAAAAAGTTTTTAAGGCGACTAAATACACTTATTTTTTCTTCTTTTTCTTTTTTCTTAGATTGCTTTTTTTCTACTTGATTTTTACTTGTTTTTAATTTTTTTTCTTCTTTTTTGGTCATTTTCATCTTCCTTTATTCTTTCAAAAGAAAAACACTTATCAGTGCTTATTTGTACATTAGCACACATTTCTTTATAAGTCAAGTTCTTCTGTTAAATTTTTCCACAAACCCTGTGGATAATTATGTTTTATTATATATCGATTTTTAATTCAAATAAGGCATCTCGTAATTCCATAGCTCGTTCAAAATCTAAATTCTTAGCAGCTTCTTTCATTTCT
>CALVUW010000109.1 GCA_944363695.1 uncultured Bacilli bacterium
ATCAGATTACATGTCTTTTTTTGTTAAATAAAATAGTGCCGGTGATTTCCCTCACCAACACTATTTATAATACAACCTTTTAAAGATCTGAAAAGATCTTTTTTTGTTCTTCTTTTTAAACTGGCTACATAGAATAATCGTAGATAGAAAGAAAGGATGATCATAATTATGGAAACATTAAAAGTTTCATCAAAATCAAACCCAAATTCAGTAGCAGGTGCTCTAGCAAATGTATTTCGTTCTGATGGTAATGTAGAAATACAAGCCGTTGGTGCTGGCGCTTTAAATCAAGCAATTAAAGCAGTTGCTATAGCTCGAGGTTTTTTGGCACCTTCTGGTAAAAATATTGTTTGTGTTCCTGCTTTTACTGATATTTCAATAGATGGGGAGGAAAGAACTGCTATTAAACTAATTATTGAAACTAAATAGTTAGTGTTAGTAAACGAATAGTAAGTTATATCCAAGAAATGACATGGTGATATCCTAATTATGTCATTTTTTTCTCATATAAAAAGAGTCATTTTTGACTCTTTAGTATTAACTTTATTTTGCTTCAATTTTTTCTTTGCCACCCATATATGGTTGTAATGCTTTAGGAATGGTAATACTACCATCTTTTTGATAATTATTTTCTAATAAAGCAATTAATCCACGTGGTGTTGCTAATACTGTATTGTTTAACGTGTGAACTAGATAGTTTCCGTTTTCACCTTTGGCACGAATACCAAGTCTTCTAGCTTGTGCATCACCTAGGGTAGAGCAAGAACCAACTTCAAAATATTTTTGTTGACGTGGACTCCAAGCTTCTACATCACATGATTTTACTTTTAGGTCTGCTAAGTCACCAGAACAACATTCTAAGGTTCTAACTGGTATATCTAAACTTCTAAAGAATTCCACGGTATAGCTCCACATTTTGTTATACCAATCCATGGCTTCTTCAGGTTTACATAGAACTACCATTTCTTGTTTTTCAAATTGATGTACACGATATAGGCCTCGTTCTTCTAATCCATGAGCGCCAACTTCTTTTCTAAAACAGGGAGAATAAGAAGTTAGAGTAATTGGTAATTGTTCTTCTTTTACAATTTGTCCTTTGAACTTTCCGATCATAGAGTGTTCAGAAGTACCGATTAAATATAGATCTTCTCCTTCAATTTTATACATCATATTTTCCATTTCGCTAAAAGACATAACACCACTTACGACATCACTTCTAATCATAAATGGAGGCACACAGTAAGTAAATCCTTTATCGATCATAAAATCTCTTGCATATGACAACATGGCAGAGTGTAATCTAGCGATATCGCCCATTAAGTAATAGAAACCATTACCACTGGTTCTACCTGCTGATTCTTTATCCAATCCACTTAATGCTTCACAAATATCAGCATGGTAGGGGATCTCATAATCTGGTACGATAGGTTCTCCAAATCTTTCTACTTCGACATTTTCACTATCATCTTTACCGATAGGAACGGAATCATCAATCATTTGTGGAATGACCATCATCTTTTCTTTTAATTGAATAGATAGCTCATTTTCACTAGCTTCGATGTTAGTAAGTTTGTTATTGATTTCACTAACTTTTTGTTTTTTTTCTTCTGCTTCTTCTAGCTTTTTATCTCGCATTAGTTGACCAATTTCACTAGAAATATTATTTCGCTCTTGTCTTAATAAGTCACCTTCTGCTTTGTATTCCCTTATTTGTTGGTCTAATGAAATGACTTCATCGACTAATGGAAGTTTTTCATCTTGAAATTTTTTCT
Source organism: uncultured Bacilli bacterium (assembly GCA_944363695.1). Taxonomy (GTDB): domain Bacteria; phylum Bacillota_I; class Bacilli_A; order RF39; family UBA660; genus Onthousia. Next base: position 1,773 of record CALVUW010000109.1, read on the forward strand.
TAATATTTTCTTTTACTAATTCTTTATTTTCTCTTACAAATTTAATATCTAACATAATAGCTCCTTTCTTTTATTTCATCATTACTTCTAGGATCGCTGTTGCCATCCTTGAATATATTCCCATATTTTTATTATCATATTCATCAGTCCTTTTCCATAAAAAAAGATGGCATTTCAAGGAGCAATAAAATTGCGGTGCCATCCTTAAGAGTACTTAATTTTGATAACGGAATGCTCCGGAAGAAACTTCATCTATAGAGGAGATAGTAGAGTATCTATCATTGTTTCCACCAACCACAATGTCTCTTGTAATAGCATTTTCTCTACATTGTCTCTAATCATTGATTTGTTATTAGTATATCATTTTTATTAAAAAAAACAAGTAAAATACGGGAAGAATTATGTAAAATTAGGACAATTTCGTATAAATTGGCAAAAACAGGTAAAGCTATAAACAGTCAGATATTTGACAAAAATAAGTGATTTTGGTATAATAGAAGCCGTCACGTAAAAAGTAGAGGTGTTAAATATGTTTTACGATGAAACACAAGCTATTACGGCTTGTGAAGAAGAACCATCCCTGATTTTCGCTTTAATGAAGGAAGGCCATTTTGAATTAGTAGATAAAATACTAAAGAAAAAATTAGTCAGTGCAGCAGAAATCGATGAAGATGGTAATACCGTTTTAATGAAGCTATTAAAGTTAAAACAGTATGATTTAGTATTGAAATACATGAATAATAGTGATTTTGAAGTTAACCATCAAAATAAAGATGGAAATACATTTGCTCATATTGTCGCTACTAAAGATTATGTCCATGTAGCACCAATTATTAAAAAATTGAAGAAAAATAAAGAATTTTCTCCTAACTTAAAAAATAATAATGGAGAAACAGTATTAGATGTTTCTATTCAAAGTGGTTATCTATGGACAACATTAAAATTCTTAGAAGATTATCGTTTTAATAATATTGACGTTGTATCATTTGAACATTTATATAAGACCTTTATTCGTAGTAATGAGTATGGCAAATATACGAAATTAAATAATTTGGAGGTAGTAGTTGCTAATTTGGAAAAGAAAAATGAACTGTTACCAAGAATGAAAAAATTAGTTTCCTTAATTATGGAAGACTTCGAAGTCATTAAAAATGAAATAATGAGCAATAAATTAACGTCTTTAGATCAAATTCTAGCGACGGTTTTAGTGGAAAGCAATGTTTAATTAACATTGTTTTTCTTTGTGTGCCGTGCATGGCATATCGCTAGGTGGTGTAAGTCCACTACACGCGTAGGTATCGACGAAGTGTTAGGGAAGCACAACGCATCAATCGTGAGGTTGGGGCTAAAGGAAGTGTGGAACAAAATCGTGGGCCAACGAACAGGAACTTAAAAGGCTATGTAGACGGATAAGGTTGCAAAACAAACTAAAGTCCAAAAGATACCCGTAACTCTGCATAAGTAATTTAAGTGGCTAAACGAGGAAAGTGATATGTCTTACCACGGGAGGTCTTGCAAACAGTTAAGGAGGACCCTATAAAGAAAACTGGTCGAAAAAGGTTTATTGCAAGAAGTCAGCCGAGGTCATAGTACTAATAGAAATATTAGGAAGGACTGAATAATTTGTAGTTCTAACTACTAATACTGGAATAGGTTAAATCAGAATAAATAAGTAGGGAAAATTGACGTATTCAAATAATAATCCTATA
>CALVUW010000110.1 GCA_944363695.1 uncultured Bacilli bacterium
ATAAAAACATTAAGGATTTAGAATTATTGCAAAAACAAGTTAATGAAGATAATAATTTAATAGCTAATTAATGAAAAATATTGACAATTATATTTGTCAACACTCTGAAAAACTGCTAGTTACAATACTAGCAGCTTTCTGCGTTTACACAATATAAACGCAATCTATATACACTGGGAATCTTCACTGACTTCGTGAACCTTTCCCACTATTATCTTATGCAGATTAAAACAGGTTATACATAAAAATTAATTGTTATAAAAAAACAGATCTTGTATAATAATAATAGGTGAAAAGAATTATGATGGAAATCAATGAATTAATACGAAAATATCAGAAGTTGAATGCAGATGTTTCAGATTTATGGAGGTCACTTTGACTGTGATAGAAAGCAGCAGCAACTACAAGTATTAGAGAAGAAACAATTAGATCCTTCCTTCTGGAATGATAAAGAACAAGCCGATGCGGTTATAAGTGAGATAACTCACCTAAAATCTGTATTGAAAGAGATAGAACCCTTAAAACAAAAAGCCCAAGATAATTTGGAATTGGCGTTATTATTGAAGGAAGATTTTGAGCAAGGAACAGCATTGGAATTAGAAACCGAATATCATCAACTGGGAAAAGAACTATCTGATTTGAGTCAATTGCTACTATTGAATGGTGAATATGATATGCTCAATTGCATTGTTGAAATTCACGCAGGAGCTGGTGGTACAGAAGCTTGTGATTGGGCTAATATGTTATACAGAATGTATACTAGGTATATAGAAAAACATGATTATCGCTTAGAACTGCTAGATTATCAAGAAGGAGAAGAAGCTGGTATCAAAAGTGTTACCTTTTTAGTAAAAGGAGCATATGCATATGGCTATTTGAAAAGCGAAAAAGGTGTTCATAGATTGGTACGCCTATCGCCATTTGACTCATCAAATCGTCGCCATACTTCATTTGCAAGTGTAGAAGTAACACCAGAAATTACCAAAGATATTGATATTACCATTGAAGATAAGGATATTCGTATAGATGTGTATCGCTCAACTGGAGCGGGTGGACAGGGTGTTAATACCACAGACAGTGCTGTTCGTATTACCCATTTGCCTACAGGAATTGTAGTAACTTGCCAAAATGAGAGAAGTCAAATCCAAAATAAAGAGACGGCTTTAAAGGTGTTAAAAAGTAAATTATATGTATTAGAAAGACAAAAAATGGAACAAAAGATGGCAGTAGAAAAAGGAGAACAGCGTAATATAGAATTTGGCTCACAAATACGCAGTTATGTCATGCATCCTTATTCAATGGTAAAAGATCATCGTACCGGTTATGAAACAAGTAATGTAAAAGCTGTCTTAGACGGTCAATTAGATGAATTTATGGAAAGTTATTTAAAAGGAGAAAAAAATGGGGACTAGTATTACACAAGATACAAAAAATATTTTAGCTAGTATTTATCAACATGGTAAAGTCAAACGATATATGCAATTTGTTTTTGGTTGTTTATTGGTTGCTTTAGCATTTAATTTGTTTTTCTCTCCTAACGATATTGTTGCTGGTGGTGTTAGCGGCTTATCTATTATCTTAAACTATTATTTTGGGATCGAACCATCTATAATTATTTTAATTAGCAATGCCTTACTATTACTACTATCTTATTTCGTATTAGGAAAAGAAGTTACAAAAGCTAATTTGCTCGGATCTATTCTGTTTCCAATATTTGTTAATTTAACACAGCATATATCTACTTACATTAGCTTTCAACAAAGTGAAATGCTATTAATTGCTGTTTTTGGTGGTTTATTACAAGGATTGGGAGCAGGATTGATTTTTAAAGCAGGCTTTTCTACCGGTGGAACAGATATCTTAAATATGATAGTATCAAAAAAATTTAAAATGAGCATGGGTAATAGTATGCTTTGTACTGACGGTCTCATTGTACTAGCTGGTTTCTTTGTTTTTGGTTTTAATAAATTAATGTATGCCTTAATTGTTCTCTATATTATTTCTGTATTTACAGATCGAGTTATATTAGGTATTTCAGATTCTAAAGCTTTTTATATTATTACAAAGGACGAGAAAAATGTTAAGGATTTTGTTCTAAATAAAATGCATCATGGTGTTACTGTATTTGAAGCTTATGGTGGTTATGAATCAGAAAAGCAAAACGTTTTAATGTGTGTTATTCCCACCAAAGATTATTATTTATTAAAAGAAGGAATTCACCGGATTGATAAACAAGCATTTTTTGTTGTAACAGATGCTTATCAGGTATTTGGAGGTGAATAAGTATGAAAAATAGTTTAATATATCGTTATGCAGTATTAATTTTTAGTTTATTATTATCATCAATTGTATTTAATTTGTTTTTATATCCGACTAATCTAGTAACGGGTGGTATGAACGGTGTGGCAATTATTGTAACCCATTTAATAGATGTGAGTCCTGCGACGGTTATTCTTTTTGGATCTTTAATTCTTTTAGGACTAAGTTATTTATTTTTAGGGACAGAACAAACCGCTGCATCGTTGGTAGCCACAGTAGTATATCCGATTTTTGTATCTTTAACGGCTAATTTAATAAAAGTTATTGTAATAGATACAAGCGATTTAATTTTGATGTCTATTTTAATAGGTGTATTAACGGGAATTAGTAATGGTTTAATGTATAAAGTTGGCTTTAGTAGTGGTGGTCTAAATATTTTTAGTCAAATTCTATATAAATATTTTCATATTTCACTTAGCAAAACAACGATGTTGATTAATATGCTTGTTGTTTTAATAGGTGGGGTTTATTTTGGTTTTAATATGGTTTTATATGCATTGATTATCATTTATATTAGTTCTATTGTGATGGATAAAGTATTACTTGGAATATCACAAAATAAAGCTTTCTACATTATGACAACTGAAGATAAGAAAGTGCAAAAATATTTAATAGAAGTGATGAATCATTCGGTTACTATTTTTGATGTTAAAGGTGGATTTTTATCCAAGAAACGTCGTGTTTTACTAGCAGTTGTACCTACTAGAGAATATTTTCAAGTGACAGAAGGAATTAAAGAAATTGACCCTAACGCTTTTTTTGTAGCAACTGATGCATATGAAGTAAAAGGTGGAAGGTAAGGATGCCTTTAGAATATTAATAGTTAAAAAATGTAAATAAAATAAGTAATGCATTTAAAAATAAGAAAAGTAGAAAAGATTGTTTATAAAATTAAAAAATGTGATACAATTAAATAGAAAAGTAAACTAGAAGTTTCTTTTAGGCGTAATTAGAAATTAAGTTACTTAGAAAGAAAAATCAATCGATAGAATTATGGAGCAGTGATAATATGAGTGATAACAAAAAGTTAACCTGGGGGGAGGGTGTTTTAGTAGAGTAAGAAAACCTTTCTTTGCTTGTGAAATAAAAAGGACAGGAGAAAAGCTTCTGTTCTTTTTGGTGC
>CALVUW010000111.1 GCA_944363695.1 uncultured Bacilli bacterium
ATGATTAACCAAGAATTACAGACTTATATTGTAGAACATATTTTTCCGATTTATGAGAAGAATGATGCTGCCCATAATTTAGATCATATTTTCTATGTGATTAACAGAAGTTTAACATTTGCATCTTGTGTACCCGATGTTAATATGAATATGGTATATACGATTGCTGCTTACCATGATATTGGTCATTACATTGATGCCAAACATCATGAAAAAATATCTGGTGAAATACTAGCGGCCGATGTTAATCTTAGAAAATTTTTCGAAGATGAACAGATAGCAACAATGCAAGAAGCGATTGAAGATCATCGAGCTAGTACTAAGAAAGTTCCAAGAAGTATTTATGGAAAAATTGTTTCTTCAGCTGATCGGAATACGGTTGTAGAACTTGCTTTAAAAAGAACATATGCTTATCGCTTAAAACATCATCCTCATTATTCCCTTCAAAAGGTTATGGATGAGTCAAGAGAACATTTGAGTGCGAAATTTGGAAAAGCAGGCTATGCCAAAGATAAAATGTATTTTCCAGATGAAGCATATGTTGAATTTTTGCAACAAATGCAGCTGTTAGTGGCAGATAAAACAGCTTTCGAGAGAGTTTATCAACAGGTAAATAGATTAGATAATCCATGGAAATTTGGATTTGATCAAATCTGTAATCAATATTTAGATAAATCATTAGATCAGTGTTTATATAGTGCTTATTGTCAGATGCCAACGGATAAAATTCCTTTTGAAATGGTAAAGGCATCCATTTTAGAAGCAGCAGGTATAGATGAATATACTTATTATACTAAAAAAGTTTCCTCTGCTTTAAAACGTTATGTCGAAGAGTTTATCTTTCCACAATATGATAAAAATGATCAAGCACATGGTATTTCGCATATTAAAACGGTGATTTGTCGTTCTTTTGCCTTGCATGATACATTTCACTTAGGACTTGATCCTGATATGGTTTATGCTATTGCTGCCTATCATGATTTAGGAAAGTATGAAGATTATACCATTCATGAAAAAATAGCAGCATCCAAATTTAAGCAAGATGAACAAATGAATCATTTCTTTTCAAAGGATCAACAAGAAACGATAAAGGAAGCGATTGAAGACCATCGTTCCTCAGCAGCTGCTATGCCACGAAGTGTATATGGAAAATTAATTTCCTCGGCTGATCGAAATACGACGATCGCGGCTGTTTTTACGCGTAGTTTTTTAGTAGCCCAAGAGCGAATGCCGCAAATGGATATACCAACTTACTTAGACTACACGTATCACCGGTTATTAAAAAGATATAGTTATGATCAGCCTGAGCACATGTTTTTTGAGGATGAGATCTATCGAGTTTTCATACAAGATATGCGAATGCTATTACAAGATGAAAAGAAATTTAAACAACAATATTGTGATATGAATCAGATTCCAGCTTGTCAGCAGTTAATACAAGATCATTCGACTTATGGCAAATCTAAAACTAAGAAAGGAGTTTCTGATGAAATTAGAGGATTTAAGACCAGCCTATAATATGTTACAGCAAAAATATGGTGCTGCAGAGCTAGATCCAATTTATAATGGTGGCTGTGATCTTCATCCGGATTTAGATATGGTAAAGCAAATGCGTAAGTTAGACCAGGATACTAAAGTACCAACTTCTTTGGTGCCTATTTGTCCAGTTTGTAAGGGGAAAATGGAAGTTAATTTACGCAAGGATGCATTCTTTGTAGAAGATGAACATTGGCATCAATTGCAACGCGCTTATGAACAGTTTATTAATCAATATAAAGATAAAAAATTATTATTAATAGAATTGGGAGTAGGATTTAATACGCCAGGTATTATTCGTTTTCCTTTTGAGCAGATGACAGCGACTTTTAAAGATACGACTTTAATTCGAGTTAATGATACTTATTTAGATGTAGCATTTGAAATACGTGATAAGACCATCCTAATACAAGATGATTGTAACCGGGTTATTTCAGAGGTAAATCATGATTTTAAATGTTAGTGGTAGGACAGATATTATCGCTTTTTACACACCTTGGTTTATGAAACGATATGAAGAAGGATTTGTCGATGTTCGCAATCCGTTTTATCCTAAACTAGTGAGTCGAATTTATTTTAGGGATGTGGATGCTATTCTATTTTGTACTAAAAATCCCATCCCGATTTTACCTTATTTAAAAGATATTGATAAACCGATAGAATTTCAGGTAACCCTCACCCCTTATAAAAAGGATATAGAACCAAATGTTCCTGATAAAACCGCTGTGATTGAGGCCATCAAAAAAGTAGCAGCTATCATTGGTAAAGAACATGTAAGTGTGCGCTATGATCCTATTTTCATTAGTGATACGTATTCACTTGCTTACCATAAAAAAGCTTTTGATCGATTATGTTTGCTGTTAAATGGTTATGTGAGTCGAATTATTGTCTCGTTTATAGATGAATATAAAAATGTTAGAAAGAATCAGCAGGTATTAAATAATAAAGTCTTTACTGAGGATGACTATCAAGCAATTGGTCTGGCATTTAGTGAAAGCGCTAAGAAAAACGGTTTAGTGGTACATACATGCTTTGAAGATAGAAATCTATGTGAATATGGATTTGTGAAAGGAGAGTGCATGTCCGTTGCATTAGCTTATCAATTAACCGGAAAAACGTATAAAAAGTGGAAAGCACGTAAAGAAAAGAAATGTGATTGTGTCGAAATGGTAGATATTGGTGCTTACAATTCTTGTCAACATTTTTGTAAATATTGTTATGCTAATTTTGATGAGGCAAAAGTACAAAGTAATGTTTTAAAGCATAATGTTAATTCATCGTTACTACTTGGTCAATTGGAATCAGATGATATGATAAAAGCAAGAAATAGATGATGTTTCTTATTTTTAATTTGAAATTTTAATAGTTTTGTGTATAATTTTTTTGAAAAGAGGAAAGATTATGCAAAAAAGACAAGCCGTATATGATTTATATTGGTATTTTGCTTATGAACGGCAGAATATATTTTGGAAAAAGTTAAAAGGACAGAAAGCCCCATGGACGAAGGATCCAATTTTACAAACTTATAAATTTTGTAACAGTTATCGCGTCAATGATCGCGTTAGTCAATACTTGTTAAAACATGTAATTTATAATGGCAAACCGTATGCAGCAGAAGATATGATATTTAGAATTGTTTTGTTTAAGTTATTTAATAAAGAAACAACCTGGGAGTACTTAGTGGAACAAATAGGGGATATTACGTTGCAAACCTTTGATAGAAAAACCTATTCTAAAGTATTGGAAACTGCTAGAACTAATGGAGTAAAACTTTATAATGATGCTTATATTAGTTGTGCTACTAAAGCTTTTGGCTATGAGAGAAAACATGATAATCATTTGGCATTATTAGATAAAATGTTTAAACAAGACAAGCTGGCTATTAAAATCTTATAATG
>CALVUW010000112.1 GCA_944363695.1 uncultured Bacilli bacterium
CTATCTTTTTCCCTGTTAAAGGTTCTTTCAATTTATTCTTCTTTGTTTTCACTTTATTCACCATCAGTATTATAACATATTCATCGACAAAAGTTGTCAAATCTAGAAAATTATCTAAAAAAGACTAGGTATCTTGCTTAATTTTGTTTATACTAAGCTTAGGTGATGGAAATGAAAATGATAACCATTGGACATGCCTCATATGATATTACATTTCCGGTAGAGACATTTCCGAAGGAAAATACCAAAACACGTTTAACCAAACATATAGATTGTGGAGGAGGCCCGGCAAGTAATGCTGCTTATCTGTTAGCTTTATGGCATCAATCAGTGAGTTTTGCTGGGGTAGTTGGTAAAGATTTTTATGGAAAAATCATTCAAAAAGAATTAGAAACCGTTGGCGTTGACACAACGTACTTAGAATGTTATGAAGATGCGCAAACGATGCTTAGTTTTATTATGGCTAACACTAGTAATGGTAGTCGTACTATTTTAACAGCTCAACAAGAATATAAAAGACAATTAAAACAAATTCCTCAAGAAGAGTATGATGTTATTTTAGTGGATGGAGAAGAACCGTCTGTTAGTGCCAAGGTTTTGCAAAATAACCCGCAAGCGATAAAAGTAATCGATGCTGGTAGTGTGAAAGAAGGCACGCTTGTACTATGTCCCCTAGTAGACTATTTGGTTTGTTCTAAAAACTTTGCAGAAGAATCAACCGGTATCACGTATGATGGTACGATAGAGTCGTTAATAACGATGCATACGATATTAACCGAAAAATATCAGAATATAGTTGTTATTACACTAGAAGCAGCTGGTTGTTTTACGAAAATTGATCAAACTTATAAGATAATTCCAAGCATTTCAGTAAAAGCAGTCGACACAACTGGGGCTGGTGATATCTTTCATGGAGCTTTTACGTATTTTATATCTCATAATTACTCCTTAGAAGAAACGTGTCGTTTAGCCAATATTGCTGGTGCCTTATCTACCTTAAAAATAGGGGGACGTTATTCTATGCCAACTTTAGATGAAGTGATAAACTATGTTGATGTACTTAGATAAACAAATACCAACGATTGATCTGCATGGCATGGATCGCGAATATGCTATTTTTAAAGTGAAAGAGTTTATTCGTGATTGTTATCAGCTAGGTTATAGACAATTAGTGATTATTCATGGCAGGGGGCAAGGAATTTTACAGCAAGCTGTCAGTAAGTATTTAAAAACTGACAAATATGTGCTAAAATATAAATTAGATTTTATGAATCCTGGTTGTACCTTGGTAGAATTACGTGTTAGTCTTGACAAAACAGGCTAAAATCGTTATAATAATGTGCCGACAAAGAAAAGGGGGAGTACGATATGTATACCGAAGAATTTGATAGAAGGCCATTTCCATTTCGTGACTTTTTACTAAAAGTAATTTTAGTCATTATTTTCGTGTTCTTATTAGTTTGGTTATTACCTAAGTTTATTACACCGTCTTCACAAGACATGGCTGATATTTCACCATTAACTAGCCAGATTTTCGGTGATAATCTTGAAAAGATGAAAGAAGCTGCTATTTCTTATTACACCAATGAGCGATTGCCACAAGAAGTTGGTGAATCTAAACAGATGACCTTGCGTGAGATGATCGCTAACAATCTAGTGATTCCATTTGTTGATAAAAATGGTGAAGCTTGTGATGTAGATGGCAGTTACGTTAAAATTACGAAAGAAGATAATGAATATTTATTAAAAGTTAATTTAAAATGTTCTGATCAAGAAGATTATATCTTGGTACATTTAGGATGTTATAACTATTGTTCTACGGATGTTTGTGAAAAACAAGCAACGACGGTAACGACGAATCCAACAGAGCCTAGTAATACCGTTAATATAAAAGAAGATCCGTCAACGTCTAATCCATCAAGCGGTGAAGTGCCATCTGATGTACCAGATCAACCAGAGGAGCCAACGACGAATCCGGTTCCCGAAGAAGATGTCACATTACTCTATGAATACTCGAAAACAACAGGCGCTAGATTTTCTGAATGGTCAGATTGGAGTGCTTGGGCTAGAAATGATGAACGCTTGGAAGCTTCTAACTGTAATGATAGTGATCCTAGCTGTTTACGGAAAGTACAATTATTCTCTAGAACAGAAAATATTGGAACGTATCAGAAACCATATAAAGTAGCTCGTAATGAAATTCGGCAGGTAGCTTCTTATAATGAAGTGGCTTGTAGTAATTATAATTATGTACGAATTGATGAGACCACTTATCAAACGACAACAACAACCAATTATACTAGCTGGAATCAAATAACGAATACCACTAATAGTACAACTGGTAGTTGGGTATTCCAAGGTTATGTGAATCAAGCTTATGCTGATACGCCAACCACTAAATATAAATTAGTTGGTGCTGATTTTAGTAATTGTAGTACAACTTGTACTTCTTTACCAACCTTTAGATATGCTAAATATACACTAGCAGGAGATCTAACTAATACAACCGCTAGTGGTAGTCCAAATACAGATTCATTAATTAGTAGTAGCGAGACAAAAAGTATGAATACATCTATTAGTGCTACTTGTACGAATACGACCACGAAAACGGTACCGGTATATCGTACGATTACAACCTATGATATTGAATATCGGGAAGAACCTTTATATGGTACGGTTACTTACTACAGTGTTAAAACAAGACGCCTTTTATCAGCAGGTACCACTGATACCAAATGGAGCGAATACAATGATACTTCATTATTAAATGATGGTTACCATTATACTGGTAATACCAAGAAGAAGTAGGGGAGGCATAAATAATGAATAATAGAATCAACCATTTCTATCAAATTCGAGAAGTGAATCCAGAAACAGGAAAAGAAGAGTATATCTATTTAACCGTAGAAGAAACTAAAAATGGGCCTGTCTATATCTTTACACGTGATTACGAAGAAGCAAAAGAAAAGCTAAGAAATTATGCCCGTCAACGTGGTTATACGAATGTAGAAGATTTAAAGAGAGATTCCCATGTTGAATTGGATGTGGAATCTTGGGTTATGGCATATATTCTTGCTAAGGATAATGAAGATTTCAAGAAAGAAATGCAAGAATATAGAAATGCTCACGGACAAGGTAATAAATTTAATTTTTTCGATTATATAAACTATCATGATGAGAAAATGCGCCAAGAATTAGAACGTATTAGAGAAGAGAATCGTCAAGCTGCTGCTAATCAAGGTTTATTACAACGTATTAAAAATAAGGTGAAGCATTTAGGGGTTCGCACGGTTGCCATTGCCACCGCTGCTGTTATTGCATTAAGTACCGCTGTAGGTGTTGGGGTGCATTTAAGCCGTAAGAGCCCTGCTGATAGCAAGGAAGTGTCTTTTGCTAAGGAATTAACGAGTG
>CALVUW010000113.1 GCA_944363695.1 uncultured Bacilli bacterium
AATACAAATGTCCAAGATGATTTTAATGAAAATACAGCTGATTTTGCCACATTATTAGCGCACACGAAGAATGCTGCTAAGAAAAACTTTATGAAGAATTTTGATGCATTTTTACAATATTTCAATGTTGACTTTGCTAATCGTCATAGCGATTATGATAAAGACACAAAATTATGTTTATCAACAGAAGAGACAACGGCGCTTTATCTAGCATATAATGGTAAGAATATGTCAAATGATCAATTATTAGCTGTTTTTGATCAAACGACCTTAGATAGTGCCACGTTAATTGATCAATATAAAGCAGCCTATTTACAAATGATGTTAGCTGCCACAGTACAAACAGAACCAACTAAGATGGACTTATTAATTGCAGATGCGGAAGGTAAAGAGTTTTATCAAAAATACGAAAACTTAAATATCGCCTTTAATACGGCAACTTCCGAAGCAGAAAAGAAACAAATTGCGAGTGAGTTTGTTCAAATGACGATCGCTGATTTTAAACTTGATCAAGCAGTAGAAGGATTTGAACATGATACGTTAGCCGCTAAAGGCATTAAAGATTACTATTCATCTGTATTACCAATTGTAGCAGCTATGTATAATAAGAGTCTTGCTTATGGCAGTGATTATACGTTTACAGAAGCACAAATAACAGAATTAAATGGTGATGCTTTATGTGATGTTGCAGCCCAAAATATTAATACTGCTACTGATCGATTGATGGTTGCTCAACAAGTCAATCAAGAAAAAACGGAAGATCCATCTTATGCCAATTTCATGCGAGCAGAACAAGAAGCCTTAACTAAAGCAGATGCCTATCATTTAGATAATCGTGATATTAGTAATACGAATATTTTTAAAGATAGTATTCCAAATGGTCATATAGATGAAAAACAAGAAAGTGCAACCACACAAACGCAAACTACAACATCAACAGAAACGCAAAAAGAACAATGGAGTGAATCAACAACTGAAACCCGTACGGAAACAACCCAACAAGTCGTTAGTCGTGAAGAAGCAGTTCAAGCAGTAGGGGAAGAGACCGTTCAACAAGCTGAACAACAAGCTGATTTAGCAGCAGGTATTCCGCAAGCCAATCAAGATGCTCAACAACAGGCAGAACAAGAAGCTGACCGTGTTCAAGAAGAGCAACAAGCTATCGAAGATCAAAAGGGTGAACAGATCGATCAAACTATTAAAGAAGAAAATGAAAAATTAGAACAAGACATTCAAGATATGAATGATACGATTGACCAAGGTGGCACCGCTACGGTTCCAGATGATTCGAATATTAATATTGATGATTCTTATTTAAATCCAGATGGTAGCATTAGTGGCAGTGTTAGTGACATTACAACGACTCCAGAAGGGCCAGTGAATGAACCGTTACCAGATCCTAATGAGATGGGAGATAGTAGTTCTAATGAGAGTGATTTAAGCGATGTTATTATTGAAGAAGAAGAACCGGTAACCACCTCAAGTGTTAATATTGATAAGTTACTAGATGCTATCGATTTAGGAAATGATATCGTAGTAAATCCAGAAAATAATACGATTGAAGTCGTACCAACTTATCAAGGTGACGACGCTATGGTACGATAATCATAAAAAGAGCATGAATAATGTTCTTTTTTTTGCCGAATTTTATGGTATAATGGTACTATCAAAATAGAGAAGGGGTTATTATATGCCAGAAAAAATTATTGATTTATTTACGAATATAGATGATCAAATTATATCTTTGCAAGAAATAGTACAAGAGAATACAAATTGTGTTTGTTATCTTTTAAAACAAAAACAAGTATATTATGCTATGTTTCCAACGGGTGATCAGATAAAATTATTATTAACAAAATTTAGAGCACTTCCTAATGTACAATTAACAACCGATGCCGTTAAACAAGCCTTAGAAACTGTCCTTTATAACTGTCAGTTATTTTATCAAGTACAAGAGTATAGACGGTATTTAAAGTGTAAGGGAAAAATAGATAATGATATGGAACAAATTTATCCTAGTTGGCAACAAAATATGCAAACCCAATTACAGTTTTTAGCTAATCTAGCACCTTTATTACATGGGCAAGCAAGTGCCGCTTTTCCCGGATTAATGTATCAAGGATTGCCACCAGAGGTCTTTTACGATGAGCAAGTAGCAACCAATAGCTGCCAAAAAAAATCACAGCAAATTGTGATGGAGGTACTAGCTACTACTACTGCACTTAATTTAACAACGAAAGATATCATGGAAACGCTATATCCTAAAGAAGCATTAGCAGCATTATATCAACTGGATTTTTTAGAACAAGATGCTACCAAGCTTAGTCATTATATTAGTCTACGGCAACAGCACTTACAATTGTTAGCAACAACGGATGATTTAGATGTCGGTTTTGCTCGTGAAAATGACAGCTTATTTCTAGAAATCAATACGGTTTTTGATGTGCATGTAGCAGCGGTAATTTCAGATCGCATCTACAAAAAAGGCCAAGGAGCATTTGCCATTAGTGATTACTTGTTAAATGGCAACGTTAATCGTTTTACTTCTAAGCATGGTGCAAGAGCATTAGTCAATGCCACCAATCGTATAACGTATCAAAATACTCTTGTCAGTAATATCCTATTACGTTTGCTATTATCCTTGCAGACGCCAGATAATGAAGATGAACGCTTGTTAGAAACGATAAAAAAATATCTTCACGAAGAGACAGTCGATGAACAGCAGTTGATTAAGTTATTAGCTGACAATTTATTGTTATTATCATTAGCTATTGATCACTTTGATTATGCATTACTACAACATGGCCAAAAGCAACAGCAAGCCCTAACATTATTAGAAACAATTGATGATACTAACTTGCAAACTAATATTAAAAAGATCTTACAACAGGTTAAGCTCATCTAAAATTACGAGAACTCGTACTTGTATATTTAAGGATTTTATTATATAGTGTTATTGGAAGTAGTAATACTTCTAGTCGTCTCATGTCTCTTTACCACCTTGTTTTATTTGCATCGCCCTGTTAATAAACAAGTTTGAGAAGTTGAGATGACTTTTTTATATATAAGGAAAGTGCGTTTAAAAGAAAAAAATAAAAATGATACCAATATAACTAAGCATCATCCAAAAAGAAATAAACAAAGCTTTAAATTTTAAAAGATTTTATATAAGGAAAAAGTATTTTTGGAAGAGAAATTAAATTTTCGGAATTGACAAACATTTGTTTGCTATGATATGGTTAAAGTGCAAATGAGAAAGAGTGTTATGTGAAAATATATAGAGAAGGATTAAAGTTACATTACCAACATTA
>CALVUW010000114.1 GCA_944363695.1 uncultured Bacilli bacterium
AGTTAAAGATAATGAGATAAGTATTTACTACAATATTTATTAGAATTTAAATTTTCTCCCACTGGGGGTAATAGTCCAATTAAAGACATACTGATATTAATTTTAAGACAATTTACGATAGTATTTTTATTACTAGGAACAATTAATTTATAGAATATCTGATACTTTTTCGCATTTAAAGTTTGTAATAGGCGAACATAATAGGAATCAGTAGAGATGAATCCATTATAGATATTAATAATAGTAATAAAAGTAGAAATGAGTAGTGCCATAAAGATAATGGAATTGGTATTCGCACCAACCCAAATGATGATGAGAGGTCCTAAAGCTACTTTAGGCAAAGAATTCATTACAGTTAAATAGGGATCGACAATTTTGGCAATCGTTTTATTCCACCAAAGAATAGATGCAATGACAAATCCGATGATTAAGGCAATCCCAAAACTAATTAGCGTTTCATACACCGTAATCCAAATATGATTAAGTAAATCGTTCTGTTGCCATAAAGAGCAAAAAGTATCTATTACCTTAGATGGTGAGCTAGATAGAAAAGTATTAATCCAACCCATTCGTGCACTAATTTCCCAGATAGCTAAAAAGAAGACGATGATGGCAATTTGAAAGAAAAGTACGATGATTTTATTCCGTTTTCTTTTTCGTAAAAATTGTTTATGTTCTTCACTATAAGTGGACATCTAAATCCCCCCAAATTTGATCATAATAAAAGTTAAATTCTTTGCACTTTCGATTTTGAATCGGAGTAGATTTGTTCGTCAAATGAATATCATAAATTTTCTTAACAGTAGCCGGACGCTTACTTAATACAACCACTCGATCAGACATTGAAATGGCTTCTGCTAAATCGTGAGTAACTAAAATAGCTGTCTTTCCTTCATTTTTAATAATTTGGTAAACATCATCTGATAAAGACAAACGGGACATCGAATCCAGTGCAGAAAATGGTTCATATTGTTAGTACAATAATAATTTATTTAAATTTAATATCATAAGTCCCATCTTCATTATAGATAATATATTCTATGTATTTAGCCCAAAACATTCGTCTAGAGGTATTATCTAATTTGTCGTATATAGATAATGCGTTGGAGTTTAAAAAGTCTTTATATTGACTTAAATCCGATTCTTGTTCTGACTCATTTTTCTCTGCTTCTTGAAGTAATGAATTAAGTTTTTGAAATTCTTGTTCATACTTTTCTATTAATATCATTCCATCAATATATAGATCTGTTAATCTGGATAGTTTAATTTTGATTTTTTCTTTGTCTAACTTTACTGTTTTGCTATTTTTCTTTTCTTTTGAGGAATCGCTACTTTTAATTAAATTTAACATTTCTCTTTTTACATTATTGATCATATATTTTTCTATAACATTTTCACTTGGATGTTTACGATAATTACACAGTTTGTCATTATGCGCATGGTTACAACGATATGTCGGATATTTATATTTCACATTATATTTAGGCTTAGACGTCATTTGCTGATAGCCTGATAATCTACACCCGCATTTAGGACATTTTAGTAAGCCACTAAAAATATAGTCATATTTTTTATTGTTCTTTACGTTTTTCCGTATTAAAGATTGTATTTCATCAAATTCTTGCTTTGTTATATACGGTTCGCAATAATTCTCTATGCCTCTATAACAGCCGTAATATTTTTCATTCATTAAATAATGGCGCATACTATCATAGCAAATCTTCAAATTGTATTTCTCATTTATATATGTAACTGTTTTTCTAATGCTTCCACTTTTTCTAATGTATTCGAGCATATCAATGGCGACTTGTTCGGTGTCAGGATTTTTTACTACCTTTTTATTTTTCTCTTCTCCAGCCACCATATAGCCAAGAGGGACACCATGAGAACCAGTAATCGCTCTACCGTTTTTAACCATGTTTTCAAAATTGAATTTAATCCTATCGCTTGTTTGATCAGATTCATTTTGAGCTATAGACAATTTAATGTTTAAGTGTAATCTTCCATTAGAAGTAGTTGTACTGTATTCTTCATCAGAACATTCCCAATCGATTTTATTAGCTTCTAAAACTTCTTGTACTTTATAATAGTCAGCAATATTTCTAAACCATCTATCTAATCTCCAAAAAACAATTCTATCGAATTTCTGTGCTTTTGCATCTTCAATAAGCCTTAATAATTCGGTACGATTTTTTAATTTTGAACGAGCAGATTTACCTTCGTCGATGTATATTTCAATTAATTGATACCCCTTTTCTTTGCAGTATTCAACTAATCTTTCTCTTTGAGCTTGTAAAGAATAGCCATGTTTCACTTGTTCCTCGCTACTGACACGAATATATATAGCAGTTCTTATCACTGTGTTTGAAATATCTTTAATAATCTTTTTCACATTACAACACTTCCTTTACTATTCAGTTAATTCTATGTTATAATGATATAGAAAAACTCTATATCATTATTTGATATATTTTTAAGTTTGGTAGCTTAAATAGGTTTTTCATTTTTGACTTCGTGTTGGCGCACGAGGTCTTTTTTTATTGTTCAATAAAATATGTATGTTTAGTTTTCCATTTTTTTAAAGCTATCCCTAGCCAGAAACTATAGATTCCAACGGTGATTATTGTTAATAGGAACCATTTGATCCAACTACCAAATAATTGTACCGCAGTACCATCAAAAGTTAATCTTTTCCCGTTGATAACAGTATGCTTGGTTTCCCATCTGTAGATCATGCAACATGCCCATGGATAACAAATACCTAAGGTGCATATTGTAACTAATAGGCCCAATAATTTCCATCCTATCCATTGTAATAATCCACCGTCGAAGTATGAATTATTTGTCATAAAAACTCCTCTTTTTTTATTCTAATCCGAATTGACTCATCGTTGATAATTTTCCGCCTTGGAACATCAATATAACATTGGCTCCTATAGAACCTTCGCCGTTACAACCGTAAGAAACAGTTGCATATTCTTCTCCTATACCTAAATCAGTTGTTCCTGTATTTGTGCATTGTCCCCCAACAATATCCCACACTTCTTGTTCTGTCATTCCAGAGGACAATTGATTAAATTCGTCCAAAGTGACCACAACCTCTTTGCTATCAGGGTATACATAAGAAGAGTCATCTAATGTTTCATCTAATGTTTCAGCACCGCATCCAGTTGTCAAAATTATTAGGGACACAACGAGCATACTAACAACATATTTTTTCATAACCGTGCCCACCTCCTTTACTTCAAAATTTTATATATTAAAAGCACCTGTACTAGCATACTTTTAACC
>CALVUW010000115.1 GCA_944363695.1 uncultured Bacilli bacterium
AGTTTTAAAACATCTTGGTCAATCGCATGATAATCAAAGTGTGTTGTTCGCCACAAAGAAGTATTGTCATCAGCAGGATATTGATACGGTGTAAAATCATAAACATCCATATAACCAGGAATAACAACAATTCCACCTGGATGTTGTCCTGTAGTACGTTTAACACCTGTACAGCCTAAAGCTAAACGTTCTACTTCAGCATTTCGTTTATCATCAATTCCATGTTCTTCAAAATAGCCCTTGACATAGCCAAATGCTGTTTTTTCTGCTACTGTACCAATTGTTCCAGCACGATATACATTATCTACTCCAAATAACACTTTCGTATATTCATGGGCTTTCCACTGATATTCACCAGAGAAGTTCAAATCAATATCGGGTACTTTATCAGCATTGAATCCTAAAAAAGTAGCAAAAGGCATATCTTGTCCTTCTTTACCAAGTGGTTGATGACATTTTGGACAAGTTTTATCAGGCAAATCATAGCCAGAAGAATAATCTTTACCATAAGGTTCCCCAGCCTCGTTTTCAAATTCACTATACTTACATTGTTCATTACGACATAAATAGTGCGCTGGTAAAGGGTTAACTTCCGTAATTCCCATCATAGTTGCTACGAAACTAGAACCAACCGATCCTCGAGATCCAACAATGTAACCATCATCATTAGAATGTTTTACAAGTTTTTGGGCAATCAAATAAATAACATCAAAACCACCACCAATGACACCACCTAATTTTTTAGGTAATTGCTTTTCAATCTCTTCATCTGTGGCTTCAGGTTGTTCTATTTTTAGATTATTTCTAATGGTGTCTTTCACCGCATCAAAACCATTTAAAATCGTCTGGTGTAATCTCGCAAATAATTCTTTAGTAAAATCATCACCCGTCAACTGATTTTCTCGCTTTAATTGAGCTTCAATTGCCTCATAGATACCATCACCGTACAATTCCTTACTAATACGTTCTTCAATATTAAATGGCAATGGATCACCATACCAAGAACTAGCCTTGGTATAAACCAATTCAGTCACAGTTTCTACGCTACGATCAATTTTAGGAGAAAAAGGAATACCACCCGTTTCAATAATAACTTCAATCGTATCAGCCATATCTAGTATTTTATTAGGATTGTCAATAACAATTTCCTGACGAACTTCCTCTGGTAAAAAGGAAAAATCTTCTAACATTTCATTCGTTGTCCGAAAATGATTAGATGGAATCTCAGTAATATTACCTCTTGCTAACGGATGGCGTCCTCCACCAGGCACTTTTTGATTGACAATAATTTCTCGATAAATTTTATCTTCCCGCGTTAAATGGTGAACATCCCCCGTGGCCACAATTAACTTACCAGCTTCTTTCGTGGTACGAATGACTTTTTCAATATTGCTAATCAGTTCTGCTTCATTTCCAAAATCACTTGTTTGAATCAAATGTTGATAACACTCAGGTGGTTGCACTTCAATATAATCATAAAAGCGAATAATATTAGATAATTCTTCTTCACTTTTACTCTTAGCTTGCTGGAAGACTTCACTTTCATAACAACCACTACCAATTAACAATCCTTCTCGATATTGACTTACCACACTACGGGGAATACGCGGTGTTTTATATAGATAAGTCGTATTGGCAAAACTAATTAGTTTAAATAGATTCTTTAGGCCTTTTTTATTTAAAGCCAGAATATTGATATGATGGGTATTACCATATTTATACATCTCATCCGTGGCGACAATCTTACTTAACTGTTCCATCGTTTCAATATTACGATTATCTAATTTCTCTAACATTTTATACAAGACTAACGCGGTACCTTCAGCATCATAATCACCACGGTGATGAGCAGATTCATCCCAAGGAACATTATATCGTTTTACCAACGCGGATAACCCATGACGTGAATAGTTATTATCAAGTGTTCTAGATAATTCTAACGTATCAATAACTGGATTGGTAAATTCTCCTAAATTATATTTTTTATAAGCCATTTCCAAGAATGAAACATCAAATTTGGCATTATGGGCAACCATTGGAAAATCACCAAACCAAGCGATAAAGCGTTTAACAGCATTTTCTTCGGTATCTTTATCAGCTAACATAGCATCGGTGATATTCGTAACATCTGTAATCTTAGCCGGTAAAGGTCTACCTGGGTTGATTAATTCATCATAACGTTCTAAAATTTCGCCGCCTTTCATTTTTACGGCACCAATTTCAATAATGGAATCAGCACCACCAGCATTAAATCCGGTTGTTTCAAAGTCAAATACGACGTAAGTTTCTTCTAGTAAATTATGATCATTTGGCCGAATGACAATATTCACTTCATCATCTACCATTACTAACTCACTACCATAAAGAGCTTTAAAAGGCTGTTGCCCTTCTTTTAAGGATTTATTATAATCACGGACATAGTTATACACATGAGGAAACGCTTGGGCACCATTATGATCCGTAATAGCAATACCACGGTGTCCCCAACTAATGGCCTGTTTTACCAAAGACACTTCATCGACCACACCATCCATTTGACTCATCATCGTATGAGCATGTAACTCGACTCGCTTTTGAATAGCGGTATCTTCGATCGTATTGGCAGGTTTATCTATTTTCATAATATCACGGGCATTTAAAACTAATTCTTTAGCAAACGTATCATTTTTTACATAACCACGTATCCGAAACCATTTACCAACTTTTAATTCTTTACACAACCGTTGATACTCATCATCTTCCCGCACAAAAACCTTACAATAAATGCTGTCAGTTTCATCCGTTACTTTTAACGTAATAATTTTAAACGCTGTTTTACTAGATTCAAAATAATCCACACCAAAAATATAAGCATCAACAACAACATTATTATCTTCACCAGCAATTAAATTCATCCGTATCGGTTGCTCTTTAATAGTTCTACCTAAAACACAATTTTCATCCGGTTCCCTCATTTTTATTTTCTTTTTTTCCACTGGTGTTTCTATTTTAGCGGCAACATGCACAGTCGAGGTAACCTGTTCTAATTCTTGATGAATCGCCTCAGCAACACTAGGATCAGTGGTCAATTCTATAGAAATTAAATCTTGATAGCCTGCTTTCTGATATAACTTTTGCAACAAAGGCTTAATCTCTTCCAAGCGCAATTGTTCAATCTTATTAGCAGCTTGCAACACTAACCGTTGATCTTGTAAATGTA
>CALVUW010000116.1 GCA_944363695.1 uncultured Bacilli bacterium
AACATTTCACTTAGATTTTCACGTGAAGCAAACAACTTAATTTTCTGTTTAAATACAGAAAGAATAGAGCCTTTTGTCTCATTCGGTGCCATAATCGTACTAGAAGCATTAATGGCAGCTGCACTAGCTGGGTCTTTACTACCAAAATATTCTTTTATATAAGTAGATCCACCATATTTTTCTTCACCTACCGTTGTCATAAGACTGATACTATTAATATTAATCTCATCTTCTTTAGCATCTTCAAATAACCCTAAGGCGACACCTGAGAAATAATCAGCAGAAGTTTTTTCCCAAAATGGATCAGCATTAGTATTTGATTCATCGTATAAGATATTTAAAGCTAAGTCATCTAACAACTCAATGGCTTTATCTTGATTACCATTTTTATACATATGATATGGCATTGATAACGGATTCCAACTGCTACCATTTTGTGGATCACGAAAGTTTAAAATTTGTACATCATAGCCTTTATCTCGAAGCATTTCCCCCGTTGATTCATAAATTTCACCTTTTGGGTCCGTAATAATCATACTTTCACCAGCTTTAGCTAGTAGTTTAACGGTTGGTTTAATGACAGTTTGGGTTTTACCACTACCAGTCGCACCAATTACCAAAGTATGATATTCTCCATTATCTACCCAAGCTTCTGTGTCCTTTAAAATTAATGGAACTCCTCCAACCGGACTAGTTTCATCTTTTAACATAACTTGAGATAACTCACTTTTCATTTCTTTATCTTTAGCCCAACGTGAATATCCTTTATCTTTCTTTTCCGTTGTAATTCCAAATCCTTTTTCTACTTCAAAAAAGTAAGATTTCACACTAATTAACATGCCAACTAAAGCACATATATAAATGGTTAATGTAATCCAAAGAAAATCAGGACTAAAAGCCGGAAAAGGATTTAAAGTACTAAAAGTCCCTTCAGTTGCAAAACTATGAAGATTTACCACACCTATCGCTACAATATACAACAAAAAGATAGCAAAAACGATAAAAATAATAAAATCTTCTTTATCTGCTCTAAATTTAAGCTTCATAGTATTCCTTCTTTCCCCGTTATTATATCATCAACCTACTGCATATCACAAGCTTTAATCTTCTGATACTGGTCGTTTTTATTTTCATACATTTCTACACAATTTCGATTACTATTATAATAACCACAACCTGTAATAATTTCATACTTGCCATTATTATCAGTATCTACTAAAGAGTGAACATAGGCACTACAATGTTCATTTTTATGATCTAGTGTATCTACCATAGACGAAACTAGTGTTATCTTACCATCTTTCACTGTAAAAATAAAGGAAAAAATACGACTTGGAGCATACGTTGTTTCAAATAAATTAGAAATTGTTATAATACTTTCTTCTTGTCCATCATTATCTATATCGTAAGTAATCATTTCCTTTGTTACAAGTTCTGTATCTGGATCAATGTTATGCTCTGTTAGTACTTGTTCTACATATTGCATTTGTTCTGTTGGAATATCAGTGGTTGTATAAGTTGCCACTTTAAAGTCTTGATTGGAACGAACTGCCAATAAGTTACTACCACTTTTTTTAACCGGATTTCTATCATCATCATAGACTAACCAACGATCATTATAAAGTAAATAATAATTACCAAAATATTGATTACGTCGATATAAATCGAATTTTTGCCAATTATATAAATTACTCTCATCACTTGAGATATCTTCCCAAGATTTTCCTTCAAACTTCCATTTCGCTACATTATCCACCATAATATAGACCCGTCTACTAGAAGTAACAGAAGATGGATAAACAATAAAAATTACCATCGCTGCTAAATAAATAATTAACAAAATAATAATGATATAATACTTTCTTTTACTCTTTTTTTCCATTATGATCCTACCCTATAACATTCTATTCTATCCGTTTCTTCCCAATCGTATTCTGCCCACATATCAGTGGCTTTACTACCGGGATCAAACATTTTTATTGTATTACCTTCTACTTTATCAATTGCCACAAAGTGAGTACCAGACGAACCACTAATAACATGAGCTGTACAATAATAGCCACTATTGACTCGATCGGTTATAGCAGTTAATTTTTCCGATTGACTCATATTCGACAAACTAGTAGAGCCAGCATATACAAAAGCAGGAATAACTTCTGTCACCTTTTGATAACTATTTAGGCTGCCATCACTAGAAAATGAATCTACTTCATTTAATGCTTGCGCAAATGTTCCTGGATTAAAGTTACTAGCTGTCACTAAAGTTGGTAAAGGTTCAAAGGTCAAAGCATTACTTTTCTCCGCTAAAATGGCAAGACTAGTAACTAAACATCCAATATTACCAACAGAATTATTGGTGTTAGTTCCGCCACCTAATATTACATTACTCCAGGTTGGATCTGTTTGTTTCCAATTAGCATAATTACTAGTATCTACCGTACAGCTACCGGCTGCCACACTAGATCCGGATGGATAAATTTCTAATAGAATACTAGTATAATCTAATCCCTGATCTGCTAATGCTTTAGCACGTTCCTGCGTACTGTTAGTAAAATTAGTCCAAACTAATTGTCCTTCACTATCAACAAAAGTCTTACCTAATACCTCTTGAGCCCATTCTCTTTGTGGAGCATCCTCTGCTAAAGGACCTTTCCAAGTTGAATAACCAGTACCCGTACCACTTATTGGATAAGAATTGGTCGTAACTGGATCCGTGGCCCAATCACATCCTTGATCTGGATCACAATAGTATTGATCAGCATTACAGTTACTTATTTCCATAATCCATTGACCATTTTCTAATTTCAGATCATTTCTACTATGAGCAACTGAGTTGATTAAAGCAAAATTTCTAGCCATAATTAACTGTGTTTTAAACGCTTCTTCTTGTTCAATATTACCCACTTCTGCGTAAGCAACACCTAGAACATATTTTTCAAAATCAACTAATTCTTCATTAGCCAGTGGCTCTCCAGTCGTACCACCACAACTTGTCGCTTGCATTAGCCGTACTTTAATATTACTAGGTTTTATATTAGCGTTTACAAAGTTATTTTCATAATGAACACGGGTTAAATCATAACTACATTGATCACCAGTCGTTGTCACACCTTGACTCGTCTGATCATCATCGACTAATTCACTATAATTTTCTAGATATTCTATAAC
>CALVUW010000117.1 GCA_944363695.1 uncultured Bacilli bacterium
AGGTTAATTTAAGTTAGGAAATCCGAAATGGATATCCGAATTGTTTAATTGATAAGCAACAAAGTGATACTTTGTTGACTAAAAAATTATAATGATATGAAATAAAAAATCAAGAGTCAAGATGAACTCACTTTGTTCGCTCTTGATTTTTTGTTATCATATCTTTCATATTTAATTCTTCTATTGGTATATGATGTATATTTAGAAGTTCTAATATCTCACTTCCTAATGTTTCTTCTAATAATTGTAAAGGAGTTTTATAACCTTTAGATGGTCTAGGATAATTATTTAGACGATTGATAATATCAAAAATATCTTCACTAGATAATTCAGTTATGTCAAAGCCTTTTCTTATTAACCATCTAAGTAAGATATGGTTATTTTCTATATGTGGTTTTTCATAAGAAGCATAGGTGTGAGTATAATATACTTCCATTCTTTTTTCTAAATCAGGAAATATAGATTTTTCAAGTATATTAAAATTAGTAAATTCAGGGCCATTATCGGGAATTACTTTTTTAAATAATATATAAAAATATCTTTTTAAATGTTTTTCTAATTCATCTAATTTTTTGCCAATTTCTTCTTGAGTTTTAAATGATATTTTAAAACCAAGCATGAAAGAAAAACATGGAATCATGATAGTAAATATTAATTCTCCACCTTTAATGCCTTCTACTGTATCGAATTCAGCAACTCCTAAAGGTCTATTCTCTTTTTCGTCTATGGATAAATCTTCAATACTTCTCCCATTTAATTGATGACCTTTTACTGTATTTCTTTTTACTGTACTAGTTCCATATCTAATTCTAGATACTTTGTTTCTTAAATCAAGATTACAACAGTCAAGAAGCCCTTTATCAATCCAACTATATAAAGTAGGAGTAGATATTTTAAACATTTTAAATTTATCAGGTAAGGTATTTAAAATAACATCAGGAGAAATACCATTTCTAATTCTATCGGATATATAGTCTTTAAACTCTTGAGGAACTTTATCTGCTTTCGTATCAATTCTAGAAACTTTTTTTACAACATTATGTTTTTTTATGGCGGTTTCGGCATGATACTTTATTTTAACTTTTTTACATTTAAAATAAAGTTCACATCCGTTACAAACATGAGGGCTTTTCTTTAGAAAATCACAATCATTTTCTACTTTATAATTAGGACAGACTTTAACAGCATTATGACAATACTTACACTGAGAACATTTTATATGATCAACAATTTTATCACATAAAAATTTTTGATGACAATTATCTTTGTTTAAACAATTAGAACATTTTCTAGCAACACCAAAATAAGAAGAATAATTTTTTATTTCTTTTCTAATTGTACTTTCGTCTTTATCAAGAAATCTTCCAATTTCAGAAATGTTTTTGCTTTCATTTAAATAAAATTCAATATTTCCTAATTCCAAATTAGTCAAATTTTTGTTAGAATAATTACGACTCATATACATACCTCCAATACATAATTTTCTGAGCAAAAATATTGTATCAAAGGATCATGTATATGAGTATTTTTTATTTCGGATATCCAAATTTAAATTTATATATAATTCGGATTTCAATATTTTAATGAACATGAAGTAGAAAATACTTCATTTTTTAATGGAATTATGGTATAATACTAGCACATGGGGTAGTAATGGTATCGACATGTATTACTACATATGACGGCAAGTGGTTAGGCGCCTTAAGTCTACAATTAAAATTAAATGACAAGAGTGAAAACTCATTTGCTTCAAATGCTTATGCATTTGCCTAATTAATTAATATATAGGAATAGCAAGCTTCTATTAATCTCGCTTATAGGATTATTAGGGGTTCATAAATATAAGCTATACTTATTTACTTGTTTAGGATAAATAAGCGAATATTTACTAAACTTGAAGTTGTAATCGGTTGGTCTTGAGCCAGTTATAACTTGACTAATAAATCAAGCTAAACTTGTAGATGTTGTATGATAGGATACATTGGACAGGAGTTCGACTCTCCTCTACTCCACCATTTTGTTATTTTACACTTTTATAGTGTTTTTTTATGCTAAAATATGTTAAAATTAAAACAAAAGGATGGTACTATATGTCAGACAAATTAAAGGAATTCGAACAATTTTTCACTTATGATTTAAAAATAAACCAATTAATAGCTATATATCCTGAAATTTATGATAATCAATCAATAATAAACTACCTAAATGTAACTCACAAAAACTTACAAGAAATAAAATACATGTTTGAAAAAATGTTTCAATTTATTCATGCTGATGAAAAAATAATAAAATATTTAAACAAATTATTTAGACACTATGAACGAAAATTATTAACATCCATTTTCACCAAAGAAAAAATAATAGAATTTTATCAAACATGTATCGCCAATATGGATCCTGCCCTTATAGATAAAATAAATAAAAAAAATATTGGTTATTATGTGCACCGAGATATTCATATAATTTTAGAATGTAAAACAATCAATGAACTTCTCCATTTTTTACATTCCTATGTTGTAAATAATGAATATTTCTATGAAGAGATACCTATTATAGAAGAAAAAAACGAAGAATTTCCCCCAATGATCAATATAAAAGAAATTAAAGATTTCTTTCCAGAAATGCCCGCTATTGAACAACCAAGAAGAAAAAAATATATAGCTCTAAGAGGCCGTGAAAATCCAATTGCCAAAGCTTTATTTGACATGATCGATTTTAGTTTAGGAAGTGATTTCCTTGATATTATAGCTTTAAATAATAAAATTTTAATAATGGCAAGAGATTTAGGTCATGCACTAACTATTGAAATAGAACTAGAAAAAGAAAAAAGTTATGTTAGTTATTTTATTCCTGTTGTATTAGACATTGATAGAGTAAACCAATTACAAGGTATTACCTCTATAAAAAAGCATCCTAAAGTTTCCCGAATACCACCTTATGCAAAAGGATCTTTTGAAACAAGCTATGAAGAACTATTACCAAATTTATTAAATTTAATGAATAATGTACCTACAGAAAAAGATGCAAGAGCCTTTAAAAGGTAAAATTAGGAGGTAATATGGAGACCATTAATATCAATTTAAAAAGCATAGAGGATGCCACAAACGAATTTAATGATAAACTTTTAAGTAGCAATTTA
>CALVUW010000118.1 GCA_944363695.1 uncultured Bacilli bacterium
AAATAGCTGCACAGCTTTTTAATTGTTTTTTAAAATAGCAAAACTTTCTCGTTTAGAAATAGTATATAATTCTGTATCGGGATAATGAGAAAAATACTTGATTAAATTTGATGGGAATCTATGTGCATAGTAGTTAATATCAGTGGCATTATCATTATAATATTTTATTGCTGCTCGTAAATCATTTTCATTATCATTTAGTAAATCTAATAATTTTTGTAAATTACGGTCCATAATCTTATCTTCTATTTCATCAATAATTTTAGTAATATCGTTTGTTATATTGCTTAGTTCAGTATATAAAGTATGGTGATCTAATTTTTTAGATTTTAATTTAATGATATCTGGTAAATCTTTAATTTTCTTTTTCTCTAATAAATTATTGATTTTTAAAAGAATTTCTTCTTTTTTCTGCAGCAATATATCAAGATTGTTTTCTGCTTCATTAACTTTTATGTATAAAAAAGTATATTTATTTTTATAATAAAGCGTTAAAATGATACCAATGATAATGAGTATGATCACACAACCCCCAATAATGAGATAAAGCATGCTATCCCTCCTATATTATATAGTATAACAAAGAAAAAAGGATTCGACAATCCTTACATTCTGCTATAAATAATTGGTTCTAAGAACTCTACATAATTTAGATATACTGTCCATAATACAAATCTTGCATTACTATTTTGCTCTCTGACTACCGCATAATCCCTTCCAGCTGCTTCAATAATACCACTGAAGATTTTATCACGCCATTCCAATGAATCAGAATAAGACATATAAAATCTTGCAAATTTTCCCACGTTCAATTCTAAAATATTTTCTGCGTAATTTACATCTTCTGAAATCACATTATTGACAGTTGGGTAATTATTATTTTGTGGAGTAAAGTCTTGATAAGGTGGTGCAGTGCTTTGACTGGGAATTGAAAAACCATTTTGATTCATATATTTCTTCCTTTCTGTATTAAGATATGAAGAGAATATTTACTTTATGAATCTTTATTATTTTTAGCAATTTCATCAAATACAGGATCACTATCTGTTGGTTCTGTTCCTTTTATATAATACATAATTTTCTTTTTTTCATCGCTTTCTGTTGCCGGTTTTCCGGAAATTGGATTGACCAGGACACCAACTACATTACTGGGCATGTCATACCAAGTATCTTCCTTATCTTTCATATAATCTTCCATAGTAGTTAGCCAGATATTTTGCGCATATTTATATTCACTAGCATCTAGTGCTTGATTATTATCATATCCACACCATACGGCTGTTACGACATCTTTGTTATAACCAATATACCAATTATCTGTATCAGTTGTTCCTGATTTCAATGCATAAGTATGGGTCATTTTTGGAGCAATATTAATGGCTGTTGGATAATTATAATCGATAAAATTGCTATCATAAGTAGCCGTTAACAAATTATTTAAAATAAAGGTTAAACTCTGATTTAAAATCGCTTCTTTTTTATTATCTGCTTCATATAATACGTTTCCTTCTTTATCAACTACTTTTTCAATAAAATGTGGCGTAACTTTGTATCCTTCATTAGCAAAAGCTGCATAACCAGCTGCCATTTCTAACATACCAATTTCACTTGTACCAAGTGCAAGTGATGGTACTTCATCCAATTCAGCTGTAATGCCAACTCGTCTTGCCATGTTAATTAATGTATCTTCACCTAAAAACATATGTGTTTTAACCGCATAAATATTTTCAGAATAGGCAATAGCGGTAGCCATTGAAATTGGTTTGTTTCCATATTTTTCGTTGTAATTTTTGGGCGAATAAGTTTGTTGATTAGAAAAAGTAAAGGTAGTCGCTTCACTTGTAAAAGTTGTGGAAGCTGTAAAACCATTTTCTAGGGCAGCATAGTATAGGAATGGTTTCATCGTTGACCCTACTTGTCTTTTGGCATCCACTGCTCGATTAAATTCAGAAGTATTATAATCTTTTCCACCAACTAAAGCAATGACTTTACCTGTTTCTGGTTCTATCATAACACTAGCAACCTCCAAGTCACTATCTGGCATCGTTTCTTGTATGTTTTGTTCTAACTCTGCTTGCGCATTCATATCTAAATTTGTATAAACTTTAAGACCGCCTGTTTCAAGAAAGGTATCAGGTATTTCTTTTAAAGATTGTAATTCTTTTAACACAGCATCTTGATAATACATGACGGTAGTAAGTTCATTACTGTTTTTTTCTCCTATAAATGTTAGGGTTTCATTTAAAGCTTGATCATATTCTTCTTTTGTAATTACCTTGTTTTGATACATATTGTTAAGAATACGCTGTTGTCTTTGTGTTGCCTTTTCTAAATTGATTAAGGGAGAATAATTACTTGGTGATTTAGGAATTCCTGTTAACATTGCTGCTTCTGCTAAGGTTAGATCTTTGGCACTTTTTCCAAAATAAAACTGACTAGCATTTTCAATACCATACATACCATGGCCATAATTGATGGTATTTAAGTATCCTTCTAAAATTTCGTCTTTGCTATAATGAGCCTCTATTTCGATTGTATACCACATTTCATCCCATTTCCTAGCCCAAGTTTTATCAAAATCTAAAAATAAATTTTTAGCATACTGTTGGGTAATGGTACTAGCACCTTGACTGGTAGTACCTGAAGTAATGTTTACATAAAAAGCTTTAATGATTCGTAAAAAATCAAATCCTTTATGGTGATAAAAGTTTTTATCTTCTGTTTGAATAGTAGCAGAAATTAAATATGGTGAAATTTCATCTAAAGCAATCCATTCTTGTGATCCACTTCCTTGAAAATACATATTATTGTCTTTATCGAATAACATAAAACTATTAGCACTTTTAATTTGTAATTTAGGTGTAAGATAAGCATAAGTATATACAGCAATATTGCCAATAATAAAAATAGCTATCACAATCAGAAAAATTTTAAATATTCGTTTTATCCATTTCATTCTTATCACCTAAGGTTAGTTTGGCCAAACATTACTAAAAACATAACATGAAATTATTTATTGTTTTAAAAAAAGTCGTTTGCTATACTAAACATAATAGGAAGTGACTAACTATAAGAAGTCAAGTCATTTTCTTCAAAAAACTTAAAAAGATTTTTGTTCCACTACAAAAA
>CALVUW010000119.1 GCA_944363695.1 uncultured Bacilli bacterium
TGGAAAAGGATGTTTTGTGTGACGCGTGCTCTAAAAGAAATACGAGTTAGTAACCTATGGGATATGTCTTCAGTAACAAATACAACTGATATGTTTGAGCAAAGTGGTGTTAGTAGTGTAACGGTTGTTTAAATAAAAATAGTTGTATAAATAGTATAAACTATGGTATACTAAAAATGTCTAGAGAAGACGTGATGGACACCAGTATAAAACCGACTAAAATAACGATACGGGAGCGCTGATGAGTGTCAGTTTGTGTTGAATACCCTTTCATTGATTGGGGATCCTAGAAAATTGACTATGTGCACCCACCTGTACATGAGTATAGGTTTTATCGTTGGTCCTTGAACGCTTCTTTGGACTTTTTTTGTGTCTTAAGAGCTTATAACATTGCGTAATGAAAAAGACTTTGATATACTATAAAAGAATAGAGTAGGTGGTTTACATGCATCAACTAAAGAAAAGTAAAGGGTTTACGTTGATGGAATTGTTGGCAGTGATTGTTTTATTATCGCTTTTAACAGTAGTGGTTTTATTTTCGGTTAAGAGTTTAAATGAAAGGTCACATCGTAGCTATTACAAAAGTCAAGAAGATATGATTATTTTAGCGGCGAAAGATTATTATGCTGACTATAGAAGTAAACTACCAAAAGAAATTGGGGCCATTGAGCAAGTTACTTTACAAACATTAATTAATGAAAAATATATTGATCCGGTTTATGATCATAAAAATTTAGATTGCTACTATGAAAATAGTCATGTATCGGTACAGATGGTTGCTAATGATGAATATCAATATTTTGCTTTTCTTAGCTGTCCTTCTTATAATAGTGAGGGCGATGATACCCCTCCGGTGATTGAATTTAGTCCTAATAGTAAATTAAGTAAGGATTCTATTATTGTCACAATGAAAATCACCGATAACCAAGAAGAAGGTGATATCAGGTATCAATACATTATTAGAAAAGATGGAACTACAGATACCACGACTTCTTTAGATACAATTTATCAAGGACCGGTTAATATTACTTTAAGTGAGGAAGGAACGTACCAAATTGTTGGTTATGCTTATGATCAAGCCGGTAATCGAGGTACGAAAACGTCTGGTGAATATGTCGTTAAAAAAAGTGGTCCAAACTGTGATGAAGTGGTTATAACAGCTGATCGGCCTGCTAATACCTGGTTAAAGGGACAAATAAACGTGCAAGTAAGAGTGCCTGATAATACAGCGAAATGGACTTGGGAGACAAAAAATTGGGTACCTGGAGAAAAAGAACCAAGTTATAGCACTGAACAAAAATTTGTAGGAGCGATCGATCAAAATTTAACTTTTACGATAGATGGTTATCAACGTGGGCGAGTAACAATCTATGATGAAGTAGGTAATCATTGCGCTGTTGAAACAGAGACTTATCAATTACAAAATGCTAAGCCAAAAATAGCCGATTTTACGATTACCTCTAAAAATAAAAACTATCATTCCATCGATACAACCCTAACGATAAAAGCTAGCAATTTAGCCGGACTACCAATGGAGATGTATATTTCTAATAGCAGTTTCACAAGTGGTGGTAGTTGGGAGTCATATAAAACAACGAAAGCATGGAATGTAGGTGGTAGTTTAGATGGAGGTACTAGAACTGTATATTTAGTGATTCGTGATAGTTTAGGAAATTCTGAACAGATTAAAAAAACTTATAAGGTTTATCATGAATGTGTTAATACTACTAGTTCAACGAGTATTGGCTCTTGTAGTCTAAAATGTGGTGGTGGATCGCAAAATGTAACGGTTACTACCAAAGATAAAATTACTGGTAAAGTTTGCAAAACAGATACTAGTAAACAAAGTTGTAATACCTTTAGTTGTTGTTCTAACCCTAATGTTTCATATAGTTCTTGGTCTAATTGTAGTGTGAGTTGTGGTAACGGTACTCAAACTAGAACAGCAACTTATACTTCTAAATATAACGGACAAAGTTGTGGAAGTAAGGTAGAAAAAAGAAGCTGTAATGCTGGTAGTTGTACGCGTCCTGCTATTCGTAATAATAACTATCAAGTATGCCCATCGGATATGAATGTACCAACTGCTGCGAAATGTGCAACGGGTCGTTACGATAGTTTCTACATCACAAACGCTTCGGTTTCTGGAACAGTAGTATCTTTCCATTGGCGTGTTCACGCTAATAATACAACCATCAGTTTCAGTAATAGTTGTCGCTATCGCCGTGTTTGCATTGCGAATGCTAGCAACACTTGTGTTTATAATATTCATGACTTTACAGTGCAAAGAGGCTGGATTAATACTGGTGGTAATATTGAAGGTGATGTCCGGGTCGATGTAAATGGTTGGGCTCATGGTGATTATAAAGTGATTGTTACCCACTATGGTAGCTGTTCTAGTAGTGGTCTTCCGGAAGCTAATCGATACATGAGTTTAAATAATTGGGTATTATTTAATATTTCGTAAAAAGGGGAAATAAGATGAAACGAGTTGTGATTTTTAGTATAGTTTGTATAGCTAGTATTTTATTCATTACCGGTGGGGCTCTTCTTTTTCAAGAAGAAAATGCCTTGCCGGAGCAGTTATCATTAGACTATGCGCATGTTGGTAAATATCAAAATGGTTATGTAGCGGTAAGTAATGGTACGCAGCTATACTATATTTCTAAAGAAGGTACGCGTGGTAAGGGATATGCCATGACTGTAGAAAGTAATGAGCAATTACAAGCATTTGCTTATACAGATGGTGTAGCGCCTTTCCCTGATAATAATTTAGTAGGTGTTATAGATGAAAGTGGGAATGTTATCTTACCGGCCGACTATCAATCTGTTATTATTGTAGATGATCATACCTTTGTAGTAGTAGACAAAGAAAACAAAGAATATATGACAGATCGTAAAGGTAACCGTATAACAGAAGGCAATTATTATCAAATAGAGCCTTTGATGGATGATTTGTTTTTAGCAACCAAAGATAGTAAAAAAGGTGTGATTAAGGCCGATGGTAATATTGTCATCCCATTTGATTATGATGTGATAGAAAGAATCGATGATTAC
>CALVUW010000120.1 GCA_944363695.1 uncultured Bacilli bacterium
AAAATATAGTGATAAAGCCATTGATGAAAAAGCAAGCACGTTATTTAATTCAGAAAAGGTGCAGCAAAGGTACAAAGAATTACTTCAACAACTCGAAGATAAATCAATAATGAGTGCAAAAGAACGTATGAAATGGTTAACAGATGTCATTAAAGGGAATATTAAACATATTTCGTATGGTAGTGAAGGTCAAGAATATGAAAATGAAGCTTATATAAGCGATAAAATGAAAGCTATTGATATTCTCAATAAAATGACGGGGCAATATGTTACTAAATTTCAAGGTGAAGTTACTTTATCTTACGAAGAAGCTATAAAAGAAGTAAGTGACAACGATGAGTATTAATACAAAAAAATATATTGAAAAATACATTAAAATACGTGATAAAGCAGGTAAAATAATTGATTTAAAAATTAATCAAGGACAACAAAAATTATATGATGCAATAAAAAAACAATCTGATGAACATAAGCCAATTAGGGTAATAGTATTAAAAGCTAGACAAATTGGTTTTAGTACATTGACTGAAAGCATTATATTTAAAAACACCGCAACTAAATTTAATGTTAATGCAGGTATTATTACTCATAAAGAAGAAGCCACTACCAATTTATTTAATATGAGTAAAAGAATGTATGATAATTTACCCAGTGAAATGAAACCATCATTAAAAAGAAGTAATGCTAAAGAATTGATCTTTGATAATGATGAGGGAACAGGTTTAAAAAGTAAAATTAAATGTATGACGGCAGGTAGTAGTGGTGTTGGTCGTTCTGACACGTTTAACTATTTGCATATATCTGAATTAGCCTTTTGGGGAAATAGTGCAAAAGAAACAACAATTGGATTATTTCAAGCAGTGCCAAACTTACCTAATACAATGATTGTTATTGAAAGTACAGCAAATGGTTTTGATTATTTCAAGGAACTTTGGGATATGGCAGTTAAAGGGGAAAGTGATTTTGTCCCTGTCTTTGTTGGTTGGAATGAATTAGATGACTATAAAATGCCATATAATGGCTTTGAACTTACTGACTACGAAAAAGACTTACAAAAAGTTTATAATCTATCACTAGACCAATTAACATGGCGTAGATGGTGTATTAAGAATAATTGTAGTGGTGATGAGCAATTATTTAAGCAAGAATATCCAATTAATCCACATGAAGCATTTATTAGTAGTGGTACATGTGTATTTGATAAAGAAATAGTAATAAATAGACTAGAACGATTAACTAGACCAATTAAAGTAGGGTATTTTGCTTATGATTATGACGATACCAAGTTACAAGGTCAAAAAATATCTAATATTCGTTGGGTAAATGATAAAAATGGCTATATAGAATTATATGAGGTAGCAGATAGTAACCAAACATATTGTATTGGCGGAGATACAGCAGGCGAAGGATCTGATTGGTTTACTGGACATGTTTTAAATGCTAAAACAGGCAAACAAGTTGCTAGATTAAGACATCAGATGGACGAAGATTTATATGTTAGACAAATGTATTGTTTAGGTTATTATTATCATTATAAGTATATTAAAAAGAACAAAATAACCCCAGCTTTGATATGTATTGAAAGCAATTTTAGTAGTTACCCTAATAAGGAATTAGTAAGGATAGGATACCCTAATTTATTTGTAAGAGAAAAAGAAGATAGATTTACTGGTGTAATGGATAAGTCATATGGTTTTAAAACTACATCAGTAACAAGACCTATCATAATAGCAGAATTAGTAAAAATAGTACGTGAAAACGTTGAGTTAATAAATGATAAATTAACACTTGAAGAAATGTTAACATTTGTAAGAAATGAAAAAGGCAGACCAGAAGCACAACAAGGCGCACATGATGATTTAGTAATAGGGCTAGCTATTTCATATTATGCAAGAAGTCAAGTAGTATTTGATACTGAACCGATAACAATTGAGCAAGTGTTTAATTTTGATATTGAAAAACATATTGATAATGATTATGGAGAGGAGATAATTGTAATATGAAAAAGAAAGTATATAGAGAAAGACGTATAGAAACAAATCTTGTTCCAAATACACTGGAATTGCCAACTGATTCTGGAAAAGTAAAAACAAAAGCAGTAAAAAAAGTTAAAAATTTAAAGAAAAAGAGTGAAAAATAATGTTGGAAACTATTGTTTTGTGCACCGTATTCGGTGTTTTTATTTTGTTATCTTACACACTAGGTTTAAAAAACGGGCAAAAACTTTCTAAAAATGAGGAAGTAAAAATGCCAGAAATTAATCCAATAACAATTGTTAATAATGAAAAACAAAAATACGAAGAGAGAAAAAAACAAGATGCCTTAGAAGTTATGCTTGATAATATAGAAAATTATGATCCTAGTGGAATTGGACAAAAAGATATACCTAATTATTAAAAGGAAAGATGGTGATATTATATGCTACCAGAAGAGTTAGAAAAAACTGACGTATGGAAATTATTTGAAAAAGGAAGAAATTTTAATAGATTAAAAAAATTATATACTGATACTGATATTAATTATAGAATGTATAATGGAAATCAGTGGTATGGTTTGAAAATATCTGGGATTGAAGCAGTACAACTAAACATAATAAAGCCAATAGTTAAATATAAAGTTGGAATAATTAATACCAACAATTATTTACCAGTGTATAGTGCCGACAATTTTGATAATAAAGAGTTTAAAGAAACTGTTATTAAAACGTGTGAATTGCTAAACAAATTAGCTTCCAAAGTGTGGGAAAAAGATAAAATGGACTATAAAACGAGGGCTATATCTAAACACAGTGCTATCAATGATGAATGTCCGATTTACGTTAATTATGACGATGAAACAAACATGCCACTTAACGAAATATTATCTAAAAATGACATTTTATATGGAAACGAAAATGATAGCGATATTCAAAACCAACCATACATTTTAATTAAACAAAGAAAACCTGTTAGTACTGTTATTGAAATTGCAAAAAGTGAGGGTCCCCGGCGCAAAAAGCGCGGTGCTGGGCTTTTTCTGCTACTGCGCCCTGGAGCAGACGGCGGGCCTG
>CALVUW010000121.1 GCA_944363695.1 uncultured Bacilli bacterium
GTCATGATATAAGCATCATCGCCATCTATTTTATAAACAAAGCCTGTACCAGTGGAAGCCACTTGTTTATTTTGATAGTTACGGATCATCACCACACCATCATATACCTTGCTAACCGCTTCGCTAAGTCCTGATTCATCTACGACAACTTTCGTACAGCCATCACTACTACAGCTACCACTTAACACCGTATTTTCATTGCTACTACTGGTAAACCCCCTATTACCTAATACAGCATAGGTTAATACACCACCAATGACAAATGAAACAATAATTAAAATCGCTTCTTTAATATATTTTTCATAATTCTTCATCATATCGCTCCCTTTCAATATTCATTAATTGTTTCCAGTTTTCTGAAAATCCCATTCTATGTAATATACTTCCTACGGGAATACTATGCAAATTATAAGCTAAATTTTCGATCGCTGTTTCTAGTTCTAAACTCATGTTTTTAAATTCTTCTTGCGATAGCATCTGTTTCATAATGATCACTAAAGCAAACAAATCATTTTTTCCATATATATAAGTGTCATCCTGCTTTTCAATTTGTAATAATTGATGATATAGTGTATCTGAAATTTCTTTTTGCGTTCTATTCTCATATAGAATATCTTCATGCGCACATAAATTTCGATAATTTGACAAAATTGGCAAATAAACCAAGAAGTCTTCTACTTTTATATCATACAGGTGGCAAATATCTTTTTGATCATCATACTTTAAGATAGCAAATAGCTCACCAATAATACCAAATGACAAAACTTTAACTAAAATCCACAAAGGAATATAACCATAATTGCTAATATAATGAGCTGTGGCTGTATGTTGCGAACCATTGATACGGATTTGTCGTTTCATTTTTCTAATCAAATCATTTACCTGTTTCTGTTTTGCTTTATCTTGATTAAAGTTTTTTGCTTTTAAATAATCTTTCTCACGATATCCATACTTCTTAGATAGTTGATAAGAAATAATAGATTTTAAATTATTCTCAATGATTAACAAGTTTTTAAAAAAGATATTACGAATCAACCGATCAAACAAAAACAGACTATATAATTCTTCGAAGGTAACGCCTTCTAGAAATGTTTTATTATTCGTACTTTTCATAAATGGATAACGATAACCATTTAAAAAAAAGTAATTCTCACGTAACAAAATCTTTTTTGCATACACTTCATCTTCGATAGTCATTCCTTTATATTTTAGAATTTCTATCTGTTCTTCTAGGTTCTTAAATTGTTTTTCTATCATGCTTACCACCTAGTATTGATTATAGCACAGAAACGCCTAAAAAAATATGAATTTTTGATGAAAATATATGCTATAATTTTATAGAAAGGATGATAAAATGCCAGCGACAGTTACACATGCTTATTTCGCAATGGACCTTTATGATAGTCTACCAATTGGTTTAAAAAAGTTATTAATGGATCAAAAAGGGCAATTAAGAATGTTTGGACAAAGTTTAGATCCCCTTTATTTTTATAATTTAATCTCTTTCAAAAAAGGTAAAAACGTACAAGCTTTTGGTCATCATTTTCACGAACATCAATCACAAGAATTTTTTATTAATTTAGTTAATTATATTAAATACAATCGCTATTATAAACATCCAGAAGTTATGGCTTTTTTATACGGATTTATTGCCCATTATATTTTAGATACTACCATTCATCCCTACGTATTTTATAAGACTGGCTGTTATAAGAAAGATGATCCGACTACTTTTTCTTATCGCAATCAACACGATTATATGGAAACATTTCTAGATAATTACATGATAAAGCAGAAAGAACATAGTAATCCCTATCATTTTAAGTTTCATCAATACTGTTTTGATTTGCAACCATTCGCACCAGAATTGGAAGAAGTAATCAATTATGTCTTCGAAGAGACCTTCCATATACATCATATGAGTCACTTTTATTATCGTGCTTTAAAACAAATGTCTTTTTGTCTAAAATGGTTCCGCTATGATAAGAGTGGTATTAAAATGAAAATCTATCAAACTTTAGATCACTTCAAACCAAAACATACTTTTCAGTTAAAGGCTATATCTTATCATCGAAAATTAATAGATGATAAAAATTATTTAAATACTTCACACCAAACATGGATACATCCCTGTGTAAAAAGAGAAAAACATCAAGAATCTTTTATAGAACTCTATATGATCGCTCTACATCGTGCTACAAATACGATAAAAGACGTAAACGCTTATTTAAAAGATACCAAAAAAGTAAACTTGAAAAAAGTCTTTCCTAATTTATCTTATCTAACCGGAAAAGACTGTGAAAAAAATTATTCGTTACGTTATTTTGAACACTAAAAGGAATATACTTCCTTTTTTTGGTTACCCTATTATTAGGTGAATAAGATGCTAGAAAAATATAAAGTGGTAACAGAAAATAAAGAGGATGTTTTATATTTATATGTTAATTTAGATTATGAATTTAGTGAAGAATTAGATCATCAGTCACTAGAGGAAAAAGCTAAGAATTGGATACAAACCCACAATATTCAATTTCAAGGAAATAAAGTCGTCTTTGTTGTCGATGGCATTATTAGTAAGGTGATGAATCTAAAACAGCCAACTACCCTACAAGATAATGAAAGTATTACTTTAGAAAATGGAAAAACGATGTCTTTACAAGAGGTATTATTAAGTCTTTTATTTACCAATATAACGATGGACTTACCTTTAGAAGTTTTAAAAGCCATTGTATTGTTATATCGTAGTGAAATATTAAAATTAAAAGAAAATCACATTCGTTTAAGTTCTACTCATTCTAACTTTTCCTTTACGCCCTTTACATACTATAAAATTTCATGTCCACTTACCTATCAGCACTATGAACAAATCTATTTACAAGCTATAAAAGAAACTAGTGGACAATATCTAGTATATCAAAACGAAAAGATTGAGGCCTATATGCACATGGCTAGCAATGGCTATACAGAAACGAAACCAGGAATTCCGTA
>CALVUW010000122.1 GCA_944363695.1 uncultured Bacilli bacterium
TCTCTATTCCACAAATCTAATATTAAACAGATATAATTCCATTTACCAGCCACATTTACATATGTTAAATCACTTACGATTACCTCTAGTTTCTTCTCACGATTAAATTCTCTATTTAATAGATTTGGTTTATCTTCTTCATTACATTTTGTTTTATGAATTTTAAATTGTTTTACTGTATAATTGCCTACTAAACCATACAATTTCATAATAATTCTTATTTTTCTTAAACTAACTTGATATCCAGGTTTAGATAATTCCACTTTGATTTTTCTTGAACCACAGTTCTTTCTACTTTCTTTAAATATACGAACAATTTCATCTTCTAATTTTTTATTCTCCTTTTTATTTTTTCTTTGATAATAGACAAGCGCTTTAGCAACTTTTAGAACTTTGCACATTGCACTGATACTGTACTTGTCTCGATTTGCTAATATAATTCTTATTTTCGCTCCATTATCAGTGCCGCTTGCTTTAAAATATCTTTTCCCATTCTAAGTTGTTTATTTTCTTTTTCGAGTTGTATCAATGTTTTTCCTCTGCACTACGATTATCTTTTGCTTTAAATGATCCGCTAGTATTATATTCTTTTACCCACCTGTTAAAGGCTGACGCAGATAAATCATATTCTTTTATGATCTCTGTTCTCGATTTTCCTGCGTTATATAATCCTACCACTTGTTTCTTGAATTCATCTGTAAAACTTCTTCTTTCTCTTCTTTCCGACATGGTATTCCTTCTTTCTTTTTCTATTTTACCTTGTCCTTTTTTCTGTCTAATTTATTATAACCGTTCCACTTGATATTCTAGTATTTTTTCACCGGTACTACAAATTGTATTATCCATATCTATACCAATATTCATTTTTTCTCTCCCCATTCTTACACTTTGTCTTAATTCTTACCAAACTCCTTTATTTTTTTCTTAGCTCTTGTTGTTTTCACTTTATCTAACCACTCTTCTCTAGGGCCATA
Organism: uncultured Bacilli bacterium; assembly: GCA_944363695.1. Classification (GTDB taxonomy): domain Bacteria; phylum Bacillota_I; class Bacilli_A; order RF39; family UBA660; genus Onthousia. The sequence goes on from CALVUW010000122.1 coordinate 975, forward strand.
TGATAATACATCTGTAATGATTCGTACTCTGTCTTTATTTTTTAATTCATATTCTGGTTCTACTACTTTATCATTGACAACGGCTGACACCATAGTATTACCAATATCAGTATGAATTCTATAAGCAAAATCTATAGCAGTTGAGCCCTTTGGTAATTCTACTATATCACCTTTAGTCGTATATACATAAATCTTGTCTGTAAGTAACTCTCTTTTAACTTGACTAACAAATTCTTGATTATCAGCAAATACACTATTAATTTCAATTAATGATTTAAAAAATTGATATTTATTTTTTAACTCCTCTTGCATGACATTTCTAGCATCACCTTTATTAATATCCCAATAAGCCGTTAAGCCAAATGATGCCACTTTATCCATATCAAATGTTCTAATTTGTGTTTGAACCAATCGATCATCTTCTCCAAAGACAGTCGTATGAAGTGATCTATACATATTAGTTTTTGGATTATAAATATAATCTTTAAACTTATCGTTTATTGGATGATACTTAGAATGAATTAGTCCTAATGTTTGATAACAATTAGCAATACTATCTACCATTATTTTAAGTGATAATAAATCATGAATATCCGATAGCTTATGCCCTTGTTCCATTCTTTTATAAATTCCATAAATATTTTTAGTTCTTACCTTTATATCATGGGGAATATTTTGATCATCTAATATACCATTAATTGTCTGTAACATTTCTGCTAAACAATGACGGCTCTCATCTTCTACTCTTACTTTAATATCTTCAATACGTTTGTATTTTTCAGGATATAGATATTGTAAAGACAAATCTTCAAGTTCACTTTTAATACGATACGCTCCAATATAGTAAGCAAGCGGTACAAAAATATCCATCGTTTCCATTGCATTTTCTTTCTGCTTGAATTCCGATTTAAATTGTAATGTTCTCATATTATGCAACCGATCGGCTAATTTAATAATAATAATTCTGACATCTTCAGTGATACTAGTAATAATTTTTCTAGTATTAGCCATATTTTGATCCTGTTTAGACGAAAAGTTCATCTTACTAATTTTGGTAACTCCATTAACTAAATTGGCAATATCAGGGTTAAAATCTCTCTCAATTTCTGCTTTGGTAATTTTTGTATCCTCTAAAGTATCATGTAAAAGAGCCGCACATATCGTATCACGATCAGCATGCATATCAGCTAAAATGTAAGCCACATTAAGTGGATGAATAATGTAATCCTCTCCACTTTGTCGTTTTTGTCCCTGGTGCAATGATTCAGCATAAGCATAAGCTTTTTTAACTATATCAATTTCTTCTTGATTATATTCTGCAATTTTAGCAAGTAAATCATTAATTGTTATTTGACTCATAAAAACACCTCCACCAAACAAAAAAGCACCAAGGTTTTAACCTTTTGTGCTTCTATAAATCCAAAGGGAATACGCAAAGACAGCAAAGCATAGTAAAAGAATTAACCATCACTTTTAATAGATCTTTCCATTTCTTTTTACACACGCTCATACCTTCGACCACCCTTCGAATATTAGTAATTAATCTATCACTAAAAATAAAAGTTGTCAATTAGCATGTGACTTTTTCAAAAATAGTGAAAAAACAAATGAAAAAGTTTGGTGAGTTTAAGGAAGATTCTGGTTTTACTGATATCTTTATCTATCCAGGTAAAGAGGTTAGAGTATAGATGAATTAATTACTAATTTCCATTTACCTAAATCAACCCTTATTATGTTAGTTTCTGCTATAGCAAGGAAAGATAATATTTTAAATGCTTATAACATTGCTGTTAAAGAAAAATATAGATTCTTCTCTTTTGGAGATGCTATGTTTATTAAATAGTAAAACAGGTATGATTAAGACTAGAGAAACTTTAGAAGCCTCTAGTTATTTTTTTTGATATACCCCATTTAAAATATTTTTGGTTATATTATTAGTTCTTTTTGAATACTATAAGAGGTTACTACTATTAG
>CALVUW010000123.1 GCA_944363695.1 uncultured Bacilli bacterium
ATGAGTTATAGTGGAACAACTTATCAAAATGGCTATTTAAATAATGGACTTTCTTGGTGGACGTTAACGCCAAGTACTGCATATTCTGTTCGTCAAGTTTATTCTTCTATTGGATTGGCAACCACTAATACGTCTAATGCAGGGGGAATCCGTCCGGCCGTTAATCTTAAATCTAATGTGCGAATTGTAGCTGGTTATGGAACTGAAAATAACCCCTATCGACTAGAAGGAGATAATGATAGTAATCTAAACGGAACTTTATTAAATGCAAGATATAGTGGGGAATATATCACGTTTGGAATCGGAGAAAATTCGTTATATCGGATAGTCAGTCATGAAACAAATGGACTAACGAAAATAACCAGTGCTGAGCCCTTAAAAAGTGAAGGAGAGTTCATTGAATCTGCTTTTGGTGATGATGTAAATTATTTGAGAGATAATACAATAGGCACTCTTTTAAACGGAGACTATCTAACGAGTTATGTGGGAGATGACTATAGAAGTATGATCGAGCCAAGTACCACCTGGTATTTAGGAACAGTAGGCAATGGAACTAGTTACCGCTCAGCTAAATATAGTAGTGCTACTAGCAATGATTTAACGACCAGTACTACAACTGCTCAAGTGGGTTTACTACGATTAGGAGAGTTAATGTCAGGTCAATTTGCTGCCGAAAATCAAACTAGTTATTGGACGTTATCACCATGGAATACATCGGATGTGCGCACCGTTTATTACTCTGGTGATGCAAGTAGTACTACTTCGACACGGACCAGTGCTATTAAACCAGCGATGAATCTGAAATCTAACGTCATTATAACAGGCGGAAGTGGCACGAAATCTGATCCGTTTACCTTAAGTCTCAGCTAGCGTTATAAATATTGGGATAGAAAGTCATAATCTTAGCAATTATGGCTTTTTGTCTGTCACAAGTTATGCTTCAGCCATCTTTTCCTTGAACTTCTAAGGTATTAATGATAGAATAAAATTAGTAATTGTAGTGAGGTGATGAGAATGAAGCAAGATCAAACGATGCTTTTTCATCTAGAAACAAATCAAGATAAAGAAGTGCATAGAGTGTTAAAAGAAGTTTATGCATCTTTAAAAGAACGTGGTTATAATCCTGTTAACCAAATTGTAGGGTACTTAATTAGTGGTGATTTGGGATATATATCTAGTTATCAAGATGCAAGACGTAAAATGCAGGCGTTAGATCGTAGTAAAATCATTGAAGTCTTACTAACTGATGTGATTGAGCGATAATGCGTTATTTAGGCCTAGATTTAGGAACTAAAACCATAGGACTTGCTTTAAGTGACCGTAGTGGCTTGATTGCTAGTCGTTATCGGGTATTACACCATGATAATGATCCAGCAATGTGTTTGCCAGATTTAAAAGATATTGTACAAACAGAACAGGTTGAAGCATTAGTACTTGGGTTTCCTAAAAATATGAATAATACCATTGGTCCTAGAGCAGAAGCAACCAAAGAGTTTAAACAACTATTAGAGACAGAATTACAGTTACCAGTGATACTAGAAGATGAACGCTTAACGACAAAATCAGCAGAAGCAACTTTAATTCAAGGTAATATGAGTCGAAAGAAAAGAAAAGAAGTAATAGATGCCGTTGCTGCTACAATTATTTTGCAAAGTTATTTAGATAAGAGGAGAAAGTAACATGGAACAAAAGAATCAGTTTACACTTATTGATGAGAATGGTAAACAAATCGTATATGATGTATTATTTACATTTGATAGTGATGAAACAAATAAGAGCTATATTGTTTATACCGATAATTCACAAGATGCAGAAGGAAATATCCAAGTTTATGCTAGCATTTATTATCCCGGTAGCGAGACTTCTAAATTAGATCCAATAGAAACAGATAAAGAATGGAAAGTAATTGAGACGATCTTAAGCACGATTCAAGAAGAGGTAAAAAAGCAAGATCAGACAGTAGATGAGCAATAAAAGCTCATCTTTTACCAATTATAAGGGAGTGGCAGTATGAGAAAAGCACGCATATTAGCAATTATCTGTACGATATTAGGAATTTTACTGATTATTACGTTTGCAACGTATCAATATCAAGTCTCACCGGTTGATAAATCGAGCAAGGCTGACATTGAGGTAATTATTGAAAATGGTATGTCAACCGATGAAATTGCATCATTATTAGAAGAAAAAGGATTGATTAGAAATAGTTTCTTTTTTAAAGTATATTTAAGGTTAAATAATGTTTCTTCCTTAAAGGCTTCTACTTATTTATTACAAAAAAACATGTCTTTAGCTGAAATTGCATCTACCTTAGAAACTGGTAGCACATATAATCCAGATGCTATTCGTATTACTTTTCCAGAAGGACAGAGAATTACGCATTATGCAACTATTTTAGAAGAAAATACTAATATTAGTGCGGAAGAATTTTTAGCTAAAATGAAAGATCAGACTTATTTACAGACGTTAATTGCTAACTATTGGTTTTTAACAGAAGATATCTTAGATAGCAATATTTATTATGGCTTAGAGGGATATCTAGCTCCAGATACGTATGAATTTGCTAGTAAAGATGTGACGATTGAAGAAGTGGTCAGTGCGCTACTAGATCAGGAAGCCATTAACTTGGAACCGTATAAAACAGCTTTAAGTACAACGAATATTCATGATACTATAACGCTGGCCAGTATTGCTGAATTAGAAGGAGTAACAGCAGAAGATCGTAAATTAATTGTGGGCGTATTTCAAAATCGGTTAGCTCAAAATATGAATCTAGGAAGTGATGTTACTACTTACTATGCTTTTTCAGAAGAAATGGATCAAGATCTAACCTCTAGTATGTTTAATACTTATAATCCATATAATACCAGAAGTGCTCA
>CALVUW010000124.1 GCA_944363695.1 uncultured Bacilli bacterium
CTCCCGATTTTACAAAGTCTGCATGTGATGATGAAGCTTGTGAAAGTCATGAAAAAGGAATTTATGCAATGACAACAGATGAGGGAACGACATATTATTATAGAGGAAGTGTAGAAAACAATTATTTACAGTTTGCAGGATATTGGTGGCGGGTTATAAGAATAAATGGGGATGGGACAATCAGAATCATCTATGATGGGACAGAACCTCATGCTAATGGTGATGAATCTGTTAATATACAGATTGGAGCAAGTGGGTTTAATATGGCGTATTCTCAAAATGAATATGTAGGATATATGTATACGTTAGGTGAAGCACATGGATTAGGAACATCATCTATTATTAAAGAAGCGAATGACGAATTTTATGAAAGTCATTTAGCTTCTTACACCCAATACATTGATACAAATGCTGGTTTTTGTGGAGATAGAAGCACCTTAAATTTACAAAATGGAGTCGGTACAGGAACAGTCACAACGTATTATAAGGGATACTTAAGAATGCTTGAAAGTAGTCCAAGTCTTTTATGTGAAAACACAAGTGATTTATATACTCACACTTCCTCAAACAAAGGAAATAAAGCATTAATTTATCCAATTGGTTTAATTACCATGGATGAAGTTATGCTAGCAGGAAATGCAGGAGGAATTTTTAATGGTGGCGGAGATTATGTGCCAGAAAGACCATCTAGTGTAAATAATTATTTGACAACTAATAGTTATTATTGGACTATGACTCCGGTTGGAGGATATAATCCATATGGCTTTCCCAAATGGTATGCTCACTTATTTTTTGTTTATCCTTTGGGGTATTTAGATGATAGTCAAGCAGCGGCGGGTCATACGATACGTCCGACTATTAATTTAAAATCTGATCTTGAATTTACAGGAGATGGGACAATTGATAATGCATATAAAATAAACTGACCTACGGACAGTTTTAGAATAAGCTAGGAAATAAAAGAAAAAAAGATGGAAAAAGTTCGACCAGAGATGAACAGATTCCATCTTTTTTAGTCAATTGAGGAAAAATGAGCATATTGGGTAATTTTATGGCACGTTAAAGAGATTTCACAAAAGTGAAATTTTAAAAAATAGAAATAGGAAAAGATTTAAATATCATATAAGATAAATCGAAAGGGAATTCGAATATATTTTATAGAATTAAAGGCTCGATGAAATAAAGTTAATCCTGTGTTAAATAAAGACATAATTCTTTGTTTACATTGAATTCCATTTTTTATATAAGTCTTATGGGTTTCAATTTTTTCATTTCTATAGCATTTAGAGTTTTTAGAAAATTCAGTACCTAGAATAGTTAAGTAGGTTATAGCAACACATAATAAAGCATACATTGTTGTAAATGCTTGTAAGCTAGCGTTAGAAATATTTTCTAAACGAAAACCATTGGATTTTTGATTCTTGAATACTGTTTCAACACCACCAAAACGATAACTATAATCTTTAATAGCTCTTTTGGTATCTCCATTTGTAGCAATAATCCAAGGCTCTTCAACATTAGCCCAATCACTAAAAACAATGTTAGTTTCATATCTTTCATCAGATAGTAAAATGTTTTTATAAGTGGTTGATTTATATTTATAGTAGAATAAATCACTTATATATTTTTGAATGATGTGTCCTTCTTTAGGATCATAAGGATAGACGTGAATATTCTTTTTAAGACGAACACAGTATGTGTGGCCTAAGGAATCAATATGTTTTAATAAATCAATCGAATTAAACCAACGATCAGCCAAAAAAATCAATTCTAAATCTTTATGTTTAAATAAATCACTCACTTTTGTAATTGCATTTTTAATGGTTTCTAGTTCAAAAGCTTTATTTTCTGAAATACCTTTAAAGCATTGAAACCAAACTGGTATACCTTGTTTCCCAATTCTCAATGTTAACATGAAAACTGTATAGTTCTCATGCGAGAACATGTGATCAAAGATAATATGTACCCGTTTATCTAAATGCTTCTTCTTATAATTATCAATAATATAAGAAATAAATTCTTCATAAAAGGCATAAGGCTCAAATAAAGAATTATTAAAAAATCTACGGATTCTTTTGACAACAGAATCATATTGAATGAGAGAAAACTCATCTTTTAAAACTCTGGCAATATCAGGAGCTGAAACAGATTCACTTAGAATCATCCCAAAGAGAATAGGTGGAATGATTTTTAATTGGGTTTTTCTCAAATGAAAACTTGCAAAGAAATTTTTAAAACCAGTTGTAAAATCAGATTGAGTATTATATAATTTAGACATAAGCAACCTCTATTCTTTTTATTTTGATGATTTAAGAATACCAAAAAAGGTTGCTTATTTCAATTGTAAGAAGACAAATGGCTTAGACATGGTCTAGGTCATTTTTTATGATTTTTAAAAACTGTCCGTAGGTAAGAAAATTCAATAAAAGGTTCAAATAAGCAAAAAATAGGTTTCAAAACGCAAAATGTTTTACAAATTTAAAAAAAGTTGTTATAATACGGTTATCAGATTTAAGTGGGCAGAAATTCCCACTTTTATTATTGGAAAGGGTGAGGAAAGAAAGTGTTAGAAAAAATTGAAGCAGCCATTAGAGAACCATTAAAAGAGTTAGATATTGTGGTAGATGACATAACATTTGAAAAAGAAGGTGCCTATTATTTTCTAAAAATTGTTTTAGACAAAGTAAATGGGCTAGATTTAGATACAGTTGTTGAAGCGACAAATATAATTAATCCAATATTAGATGAATTAGACTGTATAGAAGAGTCGTACATTTTAGATGTATCAAGTAAAGAAAGAGGCGAGTAGTATGAATGCAAAAGAATTTATTAAAGCACTAGATCATATCACAGAAGAAAAAAAC
>CALVUW010000125.1 GCA_944363695.1 uncultured Bacilli bacterium
CCTTCTTGAAATTGATAATCATATAATAATGCCTTTAAATACAGCCCCGTTCCACCAACTAATATCACATTCTTTTTTTCTCGTAATAACTGATCTAATACACCTCTAGCATCTTTTTGATAATCAAAAACACTATACATACTCGTTATGGGCACATAAGATAAGAGATGATGCTTAATTCCTTGCATTTCTTCTTTCGTAACTTTAGCCGTTCCAATATCTAGTTTTTCATACACTTGCATAGAATCAAAATTAATAATTTCTGCTTGATAATGTTTGGCTAGAGCAATTGATAAGGCGGTTTTCCCGATACCTGTTGGTCCTACTACAGCAATAATCATAAAATTCTCCTTCCTAATTCATCGCTCGTTTAAATAATCGTTCTAAATCATAATTACTATATGTAATAATCGTTGGTCTTCCATGCGGACAAGTAAATGGATTTTCGCATTTTCTTAAATTATCTAATAAATATTTCATTTCCTCTTTAGAAATATAATCATTTGCTTTAATCGACAAGCGACAAGCCAGTGTAATCGCTGTTTTTTCTACAAACTTTTCTTTTACAAATTCGCCATGTTCCAAAATAATGGCAATAATCTTTTCAATGGATTCTTTTTCATAGCCTTGAAATAGCCACGTGGGATGACTACGAATAATAAGAGTATTATCACCAAATTCTTCTGCTTGGATACCAATACTTGTCAAAACATCTAGATGTTGTTTTAAGCGAATAAAGGCATCTTTAGAAAACTCTAGACGAATCGGAACTAATAAATTCGTAATATCCTTTTGTTCGGCTGATAACGCTTTCAAATACTTCTCATAATTAATACGCTCAGCGGCAGCATGCTGATCAATAATAAACATCCCATCATCATTTTCAGCGATGATATACGTCTTGTGAACAATACCAACAGGATACATCTCTTTGATGCGATATTCTGTAGGTATTTCTTCTGATGGAGGCATTTCGGTTTCTAAATCAAAGGTAACCTCTTCTATTTCCGGCTTGACCTCAGCTACGACATCTTCAATTTCAAAAGGACTCTTTGGCGGTGCTAGTGGCATTTGAGCTTGAACTTCTGCAATGGTAGCAATATCTCTAACATTAGCATGAGGAATTAATAGAACTTCTTTCAACTTTTTAGTAATTAAGTCAGTTACCAAACTTTTTAGTGTTTCCGCCTTGGAAAATTTAATATCCATTTTCTGCGGATGAATATTAATATCAATTAAAATTGGATCTACATCAATATTAAGCACAACAATTGGATACTTATCTTTTGGAATGTATGTATGATAAGCCTCTAAAATCGTGCGATTTAATTCTAGATTACGAATCACGCGGCCATTTACTAAAGTGGTCATAACACTACGGGCCGTTTTAGCAACCTCAGGATAGGAAATATACCCAGACACGACATAATCTTCGTTTTCTCCATTAATGGCTAGCATTTTTTTAGCTACATCAATTCCATAAACAGCATAAATGACTTTTAATAAATTACCATCCCCAGCGGTATTTAACAGTTCTTTATCATTATTGATTAATACAAACTTAATAGATGGATACGATAAAGCCATCTTATTAACATATTCAACAATGAGTGCTAGTTCCGTATATAAATTTTTCAAATATTTTAAACGAACAGGCGTATTATAGAATAAATCTCTAACTTTAATGGTGGTGCCTTGTTGCAAATCACAACTTTCAATCGTTTTAATAGTACCGGCTTCTACAACCACATGGGTACCAACTTGATTTTGGCTAGTTGTTAAATCAACAATAGCAACAGAGGCAATCGAAGGAAGGGCCTCACCACGGAAGCCTAAAGTTGCAATATGAAAAAGATCATCCACTTTTTTTAATTTACTAGTGGCATGGCGCAAAAAGGCAAGCCGGGCATCTTCACGGTCCATACCAATACCATTATCTTCGACGATTATTTCTTTGACGCCGGCATCCGTTAATTTAATTTTAATACTCGTACTTTTCGCATCAATACTATTTTCTACTAATTCCTTGACGACGTTAAGTGTTCTTTCAACAACCTCTCCAGCCGCAATCGTATTGGCTAAGACTTCATCCATTACTTTGATACTACTCATTTATAACATCCTCACATTCTTGATTAACACTAACTCTTGGTATATTATCTATTGATTGTTTACAAGCTTCACTTTGATAACTACCACATTGCAAGCAAACATCATAGGTTATATCCATATTAAAGCCAACATCGGCTCCTCTTTTTACAATGACATAACTATTCTCATGACAGTTCTTACTGTTATCTTTAGGATCTCTTAACTCTTCCATAAAATCATGACATATCAACCAGTTGGCATCAATCACGCGACTATTACCAACCGAAGGAAGATAAGAGGCCGAGGTTATTAAGGCATTTTCAGCCGCTCCTTCTAATGTTTTTTCAAAATCTGTATAAGTGGCATCATACCCCTGCTTTAAATAACCTGATACCGCTACGACTGCTAAAGTAGATAAAATACCTAAAATAACAATCACCGCTAATAATTCCATCATTGTAAATCCCTTTTTATTTCTCATGTGGTTTCTCCTTCCTTGTTTGATGAAAGTGACATATCTTCCCATATTAGGACTAATATGACCTTCTATTTTTGCCTATATTTATTTTCTTAATGACTTCTCAATAAATTCATTAAAGAAAAAGCGAAATGATAAACTTTATTTACTATGTTTTTGGGAGCCTTCAATCTTTTTTAAATAGTTGTATTCTTTGATATTTATAATTCATCTACTAGGATTATCACTCCAATACCATTGTACCAATTTTCTGCCGAAAAGTCATTATTCCTA
>CALVUW010000126.1 GCA_944363695.1 uncultured Bacilli bacterium
TCTTCCAATGGAGTCAAATTTTCACGTTGCAAATTCTCTAATAAGGCTATTTCCATCATTTCTTCATCTGTAAAATTTTTTACAATAGCAGGAATTGTTTCTTTTCCAGCTATTTTACTAGCTTTTACACGACGTTCTCCGGCTATTATTTCATATCCTTTGATACTTTTTTTCACAATTATAGGTTGAAATACACCATGTTCACGAATTGATGCGGCTAATTCTTGTAAAGCTTCCTCATCAAATGTTTGCCGGGGTTGATAAGGATTACTACGTAATTCATCTAATTTAATTTCTACTATTTGATCTTTTGGAGTTGATTCAATAATTTTTTCCTCTACTTTGCTTAAATCTAATGGTTCATTATTGAATAATTCTTCTAGACCTCTTCCCAATGCTCTTCGTTTAGTTTCCATTACGTTCTATCACTTCCTTTGCTAAATTTAAATAAGCTTCCGCTCCTTTGCTTTTTGGATCATAGACAATAATTGGCTCGCCATGACTAGGAGCTTCTGTTAATCGAATTAATCTTGGAATAATAGTATTATATACTTTTTCTTTGAAAAATTTGCGGATGTCATCTACTACTTCAAATCCTAAATTAGTTCTAGAATCTAACATGGTTAGCAAAACTCCTTCAATATCTAAATTGGGATTTAATTGTTTTTGGGCTAAGCGAATGGTTTTTAAAAGTTGCATAATCCCTTCCAAAGCAAAAAACTCACATTGTACGGGAATAATAACCGAATCGCTTGCTGTTAGAGCATTAGTTGTAATTAAACCTAAAGATGGTGGACAATCAATAATTATATAATCAAAATGCTCTTGTACTTCTTCAAGATGCTGTTTTAATTGTGCGCCTTTGGCAAAACCAGGTTCTGTTTGACTTTTTTCTAATAACTCAATATCTAAACCAGCTAAATTAATGGTTGCTGGTAAGACATATAATCTTTTGTATTTAGTTTTAACCATGGCATCTACCGTTGTACAGCGACTCGTTAAAACATCATAAACACTTCTTTCAATATCGCCTTTATTAATACCAATACCAGTTGTAGTATTACCTTGTGGATCTAGATCGATTAATAAAACCTTTTTGCCTAAAAAAGCTAGTGAGGCCGAAAGGTTAATACTAGTTGTTGTTTTTCCTACGCCACCTTTTTGATTTACCAATGCAATTACCTTTCCCATACTTCTCACTCTCTTTTCTTTAGTTCCTTTATATTGTATCAAAAATAAGACAGACTGAAAACCATTTTAGGAAAAAAAGTAGATTTTACTCTACTTTAATTTTATTGTTAGTTTTTAGCTATCTTAATAACGATTTGATAATTTTTATCAAAATTCATTTCTTCTGTATCTACTTTAAAGCCACTATTTTCTATAGATTTAACAGCGTTTCTAACAAGTTCAATCGATTCATTTAAATCATACTTAGGTGCTGGTTCCATTTTGGCCATTTTACTTTCTTCTATTTTTTGAACATCATCAGCAAACAATGGATTTCTAGCAAACGGATTATTAACCATATCTACATATGGAATATTATTTTCCTCTTCGCTAGGAGATGAAGCATTAACTCCTTGTAATATACTATCCATCCCGGTTGTTTCATTTGCTGTAAACGCTGGTGCTGCAGATGAATTAAATAAATCTGTAGTATTTGTATTCGTAACTGGCGGTACTTCAAAAGATTGTGACTGATTAGCATTTTGAGTATTATTATTATCTGCAGTAGGAAGTGGATCAAAGAATTTAAATGTATGGCCTCCATTAGTTCCTTCATCTTCACTATCAGTCGTTGGTATCAATAAGTTATCAACATTTGTTTTTTGTGGTTCTATATTAATATCTTTAGCATTTGCTCTAATATCATCAATATTCACTGGATTTGCTGCTGTACTAGTTAAATCTTGTTGACTATTCTGAATGTCTTCTCCATAATCAATAAATTTAGGAGGCGTACTATAATCAATTCCAATACTCTGATTAAAGGTTGGAGTTGTCGTTGGGGCAATTTCGGGAATATTAGATGTAGTGCCATTACTATTAGGAACCGGCGGTGTTGGTTGTAATATTCTCTCAATATCTGATGGAGTAATCGTAGACGTTTCCATTTGTGAGGTAGCTGGAGTATTCATCTGTTTGATTGTTTCTTCTAATTCTCTTACTGTCATTTTTTTGTCGATAATTTCTTTTAACATTTCTTTTTGTTTTTGAGGATCAGTTATATTCAATAACGTTCTAGCATGACGTTCAGAAATTTGTTCTTTTAATAAAGCATCCTGCACTTCATCTGTTAAAGACAACAAACGAATTTTGTTTGCCACAGCACTTTGACTCTTACCCATCGTTTTTGCTAATTCTTCTTGAGTCATTTGATCTAATTCTAAAATTTTTTGATATGTTCTAGCTTCTTCAATTGGATTTAAATTTTTCCGTTGTAAATTTTCTAATAAAGCTACTTTACTACTTTCTTTATCATCTAAATTTCGTACAATTGCTGGTATTTTCGTTAATCCTGCTAAAGCAGAAGCTTTATAGCGACGTTCTCCGGCTATTATTTCATATTTATTACCAATATTACGAACAATAATAGGTTGAATAACACCGTGCTCTTTGATTGAAACAGCTAATTCTTTTAAAGCTTTTTCATCAAAAACTTGCCGTGGTTGAAATCTATTTGGAATGATGTCATCTAAGTATAGATATACAATTTCATTTTCATTATTTTGCATTTATATCCCCTCACTTTATTCTTTATAATTTCCCTATGTTAACATTATAACACTAATTTATAGTAAAAGCTAGCTTTATTTCAAAAG
>CALVUW010000127.1 GCA_944363695.1 uncultured Bacilli bacterium
ATACGAGAACCGTACGTACGGTGGTGTGAGAGGGGCAAATTAGATAATTACCATTATTTAATTTCCTCTACTCGATTGAAGGTTTATACACAGGCTTTGTGGAAAAAAAGTTTACCATTATTTATCAAACAAGGTGGCATCAGTTATGGAGTCTATCAAGACAAAGAGGGAATAACGCATCGAATAAAATTAATTTGTCCGCATATGAAATGTCATTTAGTATTTAATCAGGAAGAAGAAACTTGGGATTGTCCTTGCCATGGCTCTCGATTTGATTTAGATGGAAATTTATTAGAAGGACCAGCCAAAGAAGATTTAAAGAATGAACAGTTTTAGGACTGTTTTTTTCTTGTTTGTGGTATACTGATATAGAGAAAGGGTGAATATATGTTAGAATTAAAAAATATCAAGAAGAGTTATAAAACTGGAAATTTTACCCAACATGCTCTAAAAGGGGTCAGTATTAAATTTCGTAAGAGTGAATTCGTTGCTATTTTAGGAGCATCTGGTTCTGGAAAGACAACCTTGTTAAATATTATTGGGGGACTAGATCGTTATGATAGTGGTGATTTATTAATAAATGATAAAAGTACAAAAAAATTTAAGGCAACTGAATGGGATGCTTATCGTAATAATTGTATTGGTTTTATTTTTCAATCTTATAACTTGATTGGTCATATTAGTGTTTTGCAAAATGTTGAAATGGCTTTAACATTAAGTGGCTATAAAAAGAAAGTACGTAAACAAAAAGCATTAGAGGCACTAGAAAAAGTTGGCCTAGCTGATCATGCTCATAAAAAGCCAAATCAATTGTCTGGTGGTCAAATGCAGCGTGTGGCCATTGCTAGAGCGTTAGTAAATGATCCGGATATTATTTTAGCAGATGAGCCAACTGGTGCCCTAGATAGTAAGACTAGTGTTCAAATTATGGATTTGATTCAAGAGATTGCAAAAGACAAACTTGTTATTATGGTAACACATAATCCAAGCTTAGCAGATACATATGCCAGTCGAATTATTGAAGTAAAAGATGGAGAAATTGTGCATGATTCTAATCCAATTGTCGATCAGAAGGAAACGGGTGGCAAGGTTCATATTAAGAAAACGGTACTAAGCTATTTTTCTGCTTTGAATCTATCATTTAATAATATTAAAACAAAAAAGGGAAGAACTTTTTTAACTGCCTTTGCTGCTTCTATTGGTATTATTGGTATTGCACTTATTTTATCTTTATCCAATGGTTTTCAGATTGAAATTGATAACTTTGAACAAGAATCTTTATCACAAATGCCTATTACGATTTCCGAACAGGCAATGCAACTAGATGAGGAAACGTTAACAGAACAGATGGATCAGATAACAAATAGTGAAGCAAAATATCCCGATGAAAAGGTAGTAAAACCTATGACTTCAGCGCTAAATACCATGGTTCATACAAATGTTATTACCCAAGATTATGTGGATTATATTAAAAAACTAGATCCAAATATCTTAGGTGGGGTTTCTTATCAAAAGGCAACAGCTTTAAATTTAATTACGCAAGCTACAGATGGTACTTATCAAAAAATTGATACTGGCAGTACGCAGCTAGATATGTGGCAGATATTTCCTTCTAGTGTAAATGATAATGAAGTTGGAATTGTTGAGAACAATTATGATGTCTTAGCAGGAGAAATTAATAGTGATCAACCAGGACTAATTTTGCAAATTGATGCTAGCAATGGTGTTAATAGTACTATTTTGGAAAATCTAGGTTTTTCTACCAATGAGGATATTAGTTTTGATGATATTATGAACAAAGAATTTAAAGTGGCTTTAAATGATGATTACTATCAACAGGTTGGAAATTACTATATACCAAATAATAATCTAGAATCTGTGTATAATGCTCAAAATAGTATGACTATTAAAATTACAGCAATTATTCGTGGTAAAGAAGATAAAGTGTTATTAACAAATGGTAGTAGCGTTTATTACACGAGTTCTTTAGTAGAAAATATTATTGAACAAAATAAGAATTCTGCAATTGTAGAGCAGCAGCAACAAACAGATTACAATATTATGACGGGTGAAGCCTTTAGCGAAGATCTAACAAAAGAAACTTGGTTAGCTTACTTAGGAGTAGATAGTGTTCCCGTAGCAATTTATTTATACCCGAAAGATTTTGATAGTAAAGATGAAATCGTCGCTTATTTAGACGCTTATAATGAAAATAAATCAAGTGAAGATCAAGTGCTATATACCGATATGGCTGAAATGATGAGTACTTTATCTGGGGGCATAATGGATGCGATTACCGTTGTATTGATTGCATTTTCATCTATTTCTTTAGTGGTTTCTAGTATCATGATTGCTATTATTACTTATATTTCCGTTTTGGAAAGGACCAAAGAAATTGGTATTTTACGAGCTTTAGGAGCACGTGGTAAAGATATTACGCGAGTATTTAATGCAGAAACTTTGATTATTGGCTTATGTAGTGGTTTGTTAGGATTAGGGATTGCTTATTTACTTACTTTCCCAGCCAATGCTGTTATAGAAAATTTATCTGGATTACCCAATGTTGCTAAACTTAATCCAATTCATGCTTTGATTTTACTATTAATCAGTGTTACTTTAACGGTATTAAGCGGATTTATCCCTGCTAAAATGGCTAGTAAAAAAGATCCAGTTGTAGCGCTTAGAACAGAATAATAGTTGAAAATCAAAAAAAGCTTTGTTATAATGAAATAGCAAAGCAATTTGCCGACTTAGCTCAGTTGGTAGAGCAACTC
>CALVUW010000128.1 GCA_944363695.1 uncultured Bacilli bacterium
AATTTATTAATTAATAACAAATAAAGACAAGCTTTATTTGAATAAATATTATAATTATATAATAAAAATCAAGGGTCTAGATGAACTCACTTCGTTCGCCCTTGATTTTTAATTTTTGTAAAAGTCTTTTTTTATAATGTCTCCTAATTGGGGTTCACATCAACACTATGGCTCTTTTTTTGTCTGATGTAATAGTATTCCATACTTTTTTTGCCATCTTGCTAACCTTCTCCTATTATTTATAATAATAACATAAAAATAAAATATCATCTACATTTTTTTACTGTTTCGTTAATTTTAATTTGGAATTCCGCTTTTCTGATAAAAACGGAAATAAGTCTTATATTTCAATTATTCTTTCAAAAAACGGAATTTAGTCTTAAAATTCACGTTTTTTTTACTGTTTTTGCATAAAACTTTCATTTCTTATGAAGGCGTGTTATAATAGCTGCACCGAAAGAGAAAGAGGTAAAATCTTATGAACAATGAAGAAGCCAGATACTTTATACAAGAAATGATGCATGGATATCATCAAAGGAAACAAGATAATCGCCTATATTCTATGGATGATTTTATTCCTGAAAATATTATTACAACTTATTATGAATATGTTATTAAACCAGAATTTTCTTATTTGATGGAAGAGTATAAAAAACAATTTATTTTTAATGAAGCACGCGTCGAGCAGAATGTAACACCAGAAGAACAAGCTGGGTTAGGTGTTATTTATGATTACATTCAAAATTTTAACTTTAATAAAGATTATTTCAATGTTTTTGCAACTTCTCTATTATTACATCAAAAGCTATACTCTCTGTGTCCTAATCCACAATTTGGCGGAAGTCTACGAGATACCGATGTTATTATGAATGACTTAGCTGTAGAAGTCCCAACCGCCGAAGTTGCCAAGAGAGAATTCAACAGTTATATTGCAACTTCCAACGATATCTTTTTGCCATTGCAACACGATGATATTTTCGCCTATATCAACCAAAGCGTTGAATTAACATCAAAGTTAATCGGACTACAACCATTTGCAGATGGCAATAAACGAACATTTCGAGCTTTACAAAATTTGTTATTTAAGAAAATATCATTACCACCTATTTACATTGAACCCCAAGAAAGAGACGAATATAAAAAGTGCCTTTTTACAGCACTAAAAGATAAACAATATCAAGAAATAACTAGATTTTACTATTATAAAATTTGTGATGCCATTATGAATTTGGACGTTGGCAGATCAGAAATTGCTCCCAGTGCCCAACATAAAGTATTCACTTTAAAATCAAAGTAAGTGCTATCTTACTTTTTTTCTTTGCTACTAGCACGCATAATGCTATTTTTTCCAAATTTAGTAATTAAATTATCCATCACCCGTTCAATATCATCTTCTTTTTTAGACGTACTAGATTCAAATAGCGATAGCTGTTGATAGGTTTGTTGACTAAGATCACTTAATCTAACACCAATATTGCGAATCGCATCGTTTTTCCAACTTCTTTCTAATAGTAATAATACTTGTTGATAAATTTCTGGGGTGGTGCAAATTGCATTTACTAAAGTCAATTGATGAGAGTAACTTTTAAATAAATTATTTTTATAGGTAATAGCAATTGTTTTAGCATATAATTTCTTCTGACGTAACGTAAAGGCAACCTCTTCTACTTCTTGCCATAAAACCTTTTCTAAATCTTCCTTTTTAGTGTAATCATATGGAAGTGTGCGTGAAACACTAATACATTTATTTAGTTCGCTTCGTGGTAACACAGGCGTTGTATCTAAGCCGCGAGAGGCTTGTTGAAAATAGATAGCTTGACTTTTAAAATAACGTTTTAATGTAGTTATATTTGTTTTGGCTAGATCACCAATAGTTCTAATTCCTAATTCTTTTAATTTTTTAGCTGAACTTTTTCCTAACATAAATAAATCATCAACAGGTAAAGGCCACATCTTACTTTCAATTTCATATGTATATAATGTATGAACTTTATCTGGCTTTTCAAAATCGCTGGCCATTTTAGCACACAGCTTATTTTCACCAATACCAATATTAACAGTAAAACCAAATTTTTCTTTTATTTCATCTTTTATTTTATGGGCTAGTGCTACATAATCATTACCATATAATAGAGAAGTTCCTGTTAAATCTAGAAAGCATTCATCAATAGAATATTGTTCTATTACCGGTGTATAATTAGTTAAATAGGTATATAATTTCCTAGACTGTTCTTTATAAAAGGTATAGTTAGGAGGAAATACTTGTAAATTAGGGCACTTGCTTCTAGCACTATATAAAGTTTCAGCCGTCACAATGCCATATTTTTTAGCGATAGGACTTTTAGCTAAAACAATACCACGACGTGCTTTTTCATCGCCACCAATTACGGATGGTATTTGTCTGATATCCTGTTTATAACCATTTCTTAACAAATACACGGCTGTCCATGATAAGAAAGCATTATTAACATCTATATGAAAAATAATCCGTTCCATCGCTTCTCCTCCTTTCTTTTATTATATAATACATTTGTTCTATTTTAAAGTCAAAAAAAGAACCAATTATTGGTTACTCTTCTTGCAATTCATTTTTTTAGTAAAGATCTTACCTTTTTCCTCAGTCGATATATCATGTTCGGAAAAATTCTCTATAAACTGAACTACCATTTGCTCTAAATAGTATCACTTATTTAACAGTCTAAATCAAGCTGGTTCCTGTCATTTCGTCTGGTTTTTCTATATCCATATAGTTTAATATAGTA
>CALVUW010000129.1 GCA_944363695.1 uncultured Bacilli bacterium
CCTGCTAAAACTTGGGAAGATACTTTATTGACTATATCTCTATACTCATCTCCAGCACTTGCTAAAAGGCTATTATTCTGCTTATTAAATGTAGTCAATATTTCTTCTACTGCATTTGATAGAATGCTTCGAACTAGCAACTCTTCGGTATCAGGTTCTATTGCATTAAGTATTCCTAATTTAATTCCCTCTTGAATAAGTGTTTCATCTCTTGTCACGCCTATTTCTCTAGCTCTGTCAAAAACTTTATTCACTTCTTCTACAGTCTTACCTGAATATTTAGCAATTATCTTTGCGTTTTCTTCGTTTAAACCATTAAGTTCTTTTAATCTTTGTAATTGCCACTCATTTACTTCGCCACTGCCTACTAACGGTTGCTGATTTACTTCGTCCCATTTATCTATTTCCATAGGCTTACCAGCAGACAGTTTTTTAGCAATATTCAAAAGCAATTCGTTTTCCATGTCGATATAAATTCTCTCAACTTGTTCTTCTAAATCGTTTAAAGACATTTATATCAACCCCTTAATTAGATTTGCTACAAATATCTACTAATTCATTTCTTAATCTCTCTTGAAGAATTTCTCTATATGCTTCCATATGCTTTAATTGTTCTGTCATTAAATCTTCTTTTCCCTCATTTTCTTTGATAATTCGGTTTTCTAAATAACAATTCAAGCGAGTAATTTTATTGCTAATATAGAGCAATTCATCTAACATTCTTATCTTATAATTCATTCTATCCCTCCTCTACTGCTTCTTCCTCTTGAGATTCTGTTTCTTGTTCCATACCAAAAAAGTCCATACCTTCTGGCTGAACCAATTTATTTTCATTTTGAATTTTTGCCATTTCTTCTTGGATTTCACTATCTTCATAATGTAAGTACTTTTTCATAAATTTTTCAAGGGAAATGACCTTGTTTTGATATAATTCTAATCCTCTTTGAATTAGTGCATTTTCGTCTTCAATTATTGAATCGTCAAAGACTATGTTGATCGATTTATAAGTAATACCCTCAAGTTCGCAGATTGCTTTAACTAAATCATATAGACAATCATTAATCATAATTTCGTGATGTTTTTTTGTTCTATAAGTGTCACTATTTTCCGATACTACCTCTGTAGCAGTTTTAACACCTTGTCCATTAAAATTATAATAGTTTTGACCTAACCCAACACCTGCGCTAATGTAATTTAATTGTGCATTTATCGAATTTATATGCTCTTGATATCTCAATTTAAAATCTATTTCTTTAATTGGCTGATTTTCCATTCCTGCAATAGCAACATATACTTCATCATTGTTGTCAAAGTAACTTACATAATTAACATTTCCATCAGAATCTACTTCCGTTTTCTTTTTTACTGCTGTTCTATCAATTAAAACACGTTTTTTACCTGTTCGAAACTCACGATTGAAACTATCATATTCTGTATCTATAGCTTTAAACTTATCTATTTGATTGGCAAGTATTGATATTCCCATAGGACTATCTGTATCAAAGTTATTTGCAACAACAGGTTTCCATACTTGAAAATGCGGATTATCTGTATCAAATTCTTCAAATTCTAGTACATTAGAAAACATATCGTTGAAAGGAATTTCTTTCCCTAACGTTGTTTCATTTTTTGAAACATATAACTCATTTAATTTAGTGTATTTATCTCCATTAAATTCATGATAAGTGATATGAGTATAGTACTTTTTCTTTAAATCTACACCTTTTGTAAATCTGCTTACTGTTATCAAACCGTTGATATATGAGTTGGTGTATTTGTAAGGAATTACTACATCACCATCTATAAAGTCAATTAGTGTTTTATCATCCTTTTTATATTCAACGGTAACACCATTACCCAGTGCAAATACATGTTCTAGGAAGTCAGGAAAATTTACTTTAAAGTTGTTTTCCTTGCTATCTAATACTTCTAGTAATCTTTCAGTGTTCTTTTTCTTATCAAGCTTTATTTGTACCTTTTCTGACCATAGCAATTTAGCAAAGTCTTCGCATACTTTCTTTGGAATGTTCATCGTAAGTCTTTCACACTGTTTCTCTACTCCATCTGCCATTTTCATAGTAAAGTAGTGAAAGTCATTAACGTTGCCACGATACCACGACTTCCAAATAGCCATCATGTCGTAAATATCTCCAACAACTAGGTTAATTCCTTTTTTGCTTAATTTACTCTGTATATCTTGATATAATTCCTTTTAAATCACCTACCAATTTTTATTTCATCAATAAATTCCAAATCATACTCATTTGTAGTTTCTATTGAATTACATAATCTTATCAAATGGTTGAATTGTTTTTTAGAAATTAACAATTTGCCATTTTCGCATTTCATGAATAAAGAGTTTTGTACATAATCTTTTTCAAAATGATGTTTAATTTCTTGAGCAATGCTATCTTGTTTACATTCATCACAATTTTGAATACATAAACCCAACTTAATTTTATTTTCTAGTTTTTTCTTAAATTTATTTTTTGACTTTCTTTTATTCATAATCTACTCCTTTATTCCTAACTTATTTAAATTATCTTTTACCCAATATTGAAAGACGTCTTGTGTATGATCTGCATAGTAATAACTATAGTCATTAGACCAACTGTTGTAATAAGGTTCTTCACCAATAAACTCTTTTTCAGTTTTGTCAGGCTCTGGCTTACCTTTTTCAACAGTTCCCTCTTTCCACATATAATTTTCATTTTCTTTTTTGAATATTTTATTATTGTCATT
>CALVUW010000130.1 GCA_944363695.1 uncultured Bacilli bacterium
CAGAAGTCGAAAATCCTGTTAAGGGTTCATTGTCTACATATTATGAAATCACTAAGTATGCTAAAGTTCTTAATTTCCTAAGAACTGGTAAAGCAGTTGCCTTTGCAGAACAAATCGAAAAAGTTGTAAACTATGAAGTTCAAGACGGATTCGAAACAGCTCAAAAAGGTTTATATGTATATGGTGGTTTATTAGTTAGACCTAAAGAGATTGTTTGTATTAAAACTAGTCTTTAATAATTGGAGCTTAAGCTCCTTTTTTTCGTGTTTCTAGTGAGTATGTTAGTGCAATTCTAACAAACACGGCCAAAGAAAAAAGAAAGCATTTTAATATAATGAAAAAAGTAGAATATTACACATTAAAGCCAACTTTAAAACAATATTTTGGAAGAAAAGTAAATAAATCTTTGAAGTTTGATGAATGGACCGAAGACAAAAAGGTTCACCAAGTCATGGAGAATGGTGTTCTTACGACTACAATAAAAGATGAAAGAAAGATTACGTTATTAGCTGACGGAAAAGAAATAGAAATAGAATCACAAGAGGAAAGCAATATTGTTCAAAAAATTCCTACGGGTGTAATTTTGATATGGGACGAAATGCAAGGATATATCATTCCGCAATATCAAATGGCTACTTTAGATGAAATAGAAGATGATTTAAAAGCAATAAAAGAAGTTTACAATAGTACGGAGGTCAAAGATGACAGCCAGAGAAATGAAAATTAAAGTATTCTCACTTATTGAAGAATATTACCCAGATCAGACCTTACTTGCTGATGATCAAGACGTCCAATATAAGATAAACGGCGCAATTAATCAGATTCAAATGGATTTGATGAAATATAAGAAAATCCCTGCTAAGTATAAAAAAACCATAAAAAAAGACAGCCCCACTTTATTAATTGATAGTATTCCTAATTTTTACCAGTTGAATACAATTCCGAATGTTGAGTATGAAGTAGTTGGCGATTATGAAATAAAGTTCAATATCGAGAAGGATACAGATGTTGAGATTTATTATTATAAGTTACCTGAACTCATGGATTTAGAATTTCAAGCAAGTGGTTCTAAAACGGCTGAACAAGTAAGTGCAGAATATGATGAATCGTTTGATTTAGAGATTGCTACCGAATTACAAGAAATTATGCCTTATGGAATCGCTGCTGATTTATTAAAACAAGATATGATTAGTAGCTATGGTAAATATTTCTATGAGAGATATTTAGAAATGAAAAATATGATAGATTCTAGAAAAACTACAAGTACTGCAACGGTGACAGGTGGTGTTGATATTTAATGGCTTTAACAGATTTAATTACTAGGAAATATACAAACTTTCGAGGTGTAGATTTTTCAAGAAACGATACTAATTATTACCGTAGTCCGGATTCGAAAAACATGTGGAAAACATACAAAGATAGTGAATGTATAGAAACAAGACCTGGAATGACATTATTAAATACGTTTAGTAATGAAGTTTACGGTTTATTTTTTTATACAATAAATGATTATACACACGTTTTGGTTCATTCTGGTACAAAACTATTAGAATGGACAAATTATCCAACTACGCCAGCTCAAACTACAGAAATTTATACTGGATTGAATCCAAAAGAAAGTAGAAGCTTTATTTATGATAATATTTTCTTTTTCATGGATGGAATTAATTATTTAGAATACGATGGAACTACTATGAAAAAAGTAGAAGGAACTATTCCAGTTACATCTTATTACAAAAATCCGGATGGTTCTACAACTATAGATGATGATACAGATACAGATCTAGTGTACCAACCTGTTAATGTTTTAACAGGAAAACGCAAAAACATGTTTATTGCAGATGGTACAAGTAAAAATTATCAATTAGATATCACAGATTTAGACCCAGCTTCTATTTATTTGATGAAAGCTACTGTAGATGGGCAAGAATTAACAGAGAACATTGGATTTACAGTAGATAGAGATAAGGGAATAGTTACTTTTAATACTGCTCCTGAAAAAGACGCTGAAGTTGTTATTACACTTAGTAGGACAGCGCAGGGATATAAAGAAAGAATTTTGAATTGTACTTTATGTTGCGAATTTGATAACCGTATTTTTTATAGCGGGAATCCAGATTATCCAAACGCAGTTTTTCATTGCGAGTTGAATGACCCTAGATACATTCGTGATACTGCTTATTATGAGTGTGGTATGGATTTAGCAAATATTAAAGCGATTGTTCCAGGAAATAACGTTTTATGGGTAATAAAAGAAGATATTCAAAACGGAAGTAGTGTCTATTATATGTCTCCAACGTTAGATAGTACATACGGAAAGATTTATCCAACAGTAACAGGTAGTGTTGCTTTAGGGTGCATTTCTAGAGGAATCAATTTTAATGATGATATCGTTTACTTTTCTAAAAACGGATTAGAAAGTATTTCTAGTAGTTCTATGTATAGCGAGCAAATATTGCAACATAGAAGTTCATTAGTAGATACGAAAATGATACATGAATCAGGATATTCAAATGTAAAGATAGCTGAATACAATGGCTATTTAATGTGTTTAATTGATTCTAAGGTATATTTAGCCGATAGTAGACAAAGATATCAAGATAGTGCTGGAATCCCTCAATACGAGTGGTTTTATTGGGAATTACCTAACAATATTACATTTATAAAAGAAT
>CALVUW010000131.1 GCA_944363695.1 uncultured Bacilli bacterium
GCATGTGTGATTTTGTTTTCTGCTTTATCGGCCCAGCAAGCAATTGGTACATAACTATCACGTGGAATACTTAACATGGTTGCATTTAAAGTGGTTGGATTAAAGGTAATTAAAATTAAACTATCACCATTTGCGACGGTGTTTTTACTTAAGCCATCAGCGGTTGAGTCTACACCCATCAATAAAATTGTAAATGGTTCTTTGACACTTTTACCAGTAGAAGCTGTTTCGCGTTCACTAGTTTCAGCCTTTAACATCTTTTTCTCTTTAGTAATAATAATTTTCGTCTCATCAGCGATATGCGCATAGGCTTCAATGCTATTAAACATTAATGGATAATCTGTTGCAATGAACATGGCATCAATTTCGCTTGCATATAAATCTGCTAACATACTAGAATAATCGTCATACGATACAAATTCATTATTTTTATCTCGTAGATCATTCTCATCAATAATTTGATTTGGAATGATATAACCATCCGGAGAATTCTCATCACTGATCATACCAATCCTAATTTCTTCTACATCATCGATTGTTTCCAGTTGGCTATCAGCCATGGTTACCAGACTACTAGAATAAGTAACAAAGGTTTTATTAATACCATCAATACTACCATATACCCACATAATCGCTACACTTATGAGAATATTAATAATAAGATAGAGAATCATGAAGGTAGTTAGTAGTCGAACTTTTTTTTCTTTATTTTTTTTCTTGGATTTAATTTTAAATAAAAAAATCAGATCGATTAGTACTAATACACCAATAATAATAAATCGTAATACTTCTTCAATTGGTCCTAATAATAAGATGTTATAAATTGTAAATGCATTTACTAAAATTAAAATAACACCTAGCACTACTAGCCAATTTCTTGTTTTTTTCTTGTCCTTTTTCTTTTCTTTTTTCTTTGCCATATGGTTCCTCCACACTTTCGTACCATTCCATTATAGCGAATAATCTATATTTTTTCAACTTTATCTCTTAGATTGAGACTGTCAAATTTACGAAGTGCATGATATAATAGGAGAAAAGTGGTGATAACATGGCAGAAAAAATAAATTTTAAAGAAAAGTTGCGCTTAGTTCCAGAATTACCTGGTAGTTATCAAATGAAAGATAAAGATGGTTGTATTATCTATGTCGGGAAAGCTAAAAATTTAAAAAATCGACTAAAAAGTTATTTTACAGGTACGGTTACTGGTAAAACAGCTATGTTAGTGGCAGATATTTATGATTTTGATTATATTGTCACCAGTAGTGAACTAGAATCTTTAATTTTAGAAATAACCTTAATTAAAAAATACGATCCGAAATATAATATCTTATTAAAAGATGATAAAAGTTATCCTTATATTGAATTAACGAATGAGACTTATCCTCGTTTAAGAGTGGTCCGTAATGTAGCTCGTAAGCGTCATACCAGTAAGTTGTTTGGTCCCTATCCAAATGTCAGTGCTGCTAGGAAAACTGTAGCGATGATTAATCGCTTGTATCCATTGCGTAAGTGTGAGCATTTGCCAAAAAAAGAATGTTTATATTATCATATTAAAGAATGTTTAGGCTATTGTATCAAGAAAATAGATCCGGCCGTTATTCAAGAGATGACCGCTGAGATTACTAGTTTTCTAAAGGGAAATAGTGAACAGATTAAGAAAAAGATAGAAACAGAGATGTTACGCGCTAGTCAAAATTTAAATTATGAACGGGCGTTGGAGTTAAAAAATATGTTAACAGATATTGACATTACACTGACAAAACAGCAGATCGATTTGCATAAAAATTATCAATTCGATTTATTTGCTTATTATCAACAAGAAAACTATCTATCGATTACCGTATTTTTTATTCGTAATGGTCTATTGTTTGGTAAAGTTCATGAGACCTTATTAACCATGGATAATGCTGAGGAGGATATGTTACAATATATTATTCATTTTTATGAAAAAAATATGAAACCCAAAGAAATTCTAGTTCCTATGACTTTAGATAGAGATATTCTTGAAGCCTACTTAGAAAGAAAGGTAATCACACCACAACGTGGGGCTTTGAAAAAGTTAATAACGATGGCCGAGGAAAACGCCAAAGTTATGTTGAAAGAAGAACTTGAAAAATTACAGGCTGATGAGACGTCCAAACAGCAAGCATTACAAGAGCTAGCAGCATTGTTAAAAGTAGAGAAGGTCTCTAGAATGGAATCGTTTGATAATTCTCATTTATTTGGGACATTTTATGTAGGGGCCATGGTAGTATTTCGTGATTTTGAACCATTAAAAAATGAATATCGTAAATTTAAAATTACCTCTGGAGCTAAAGATGATTTAGGCGCTATGCGTGAGGTATTATATCGTCGCTATTACCGGGCTATTATGGAAAACAGCACGCTACCAGATGTTATTGTGATGGATGGTGGCCCTACCCAAGTGAGTGTTGCTAAAGAAATTTTGGATAGCTTGCATCTAGCTATTCCCATTATCGGCTTAAAAAAGGATAAAAAGCATCGAACCAGTTCGGTTATCAATCAGAATTTAGAACCATTG
Source organism: uncultured Bacilli bacterium (assembly GCA_944363695.1). Lineage (GTDB taxonomy): Bacteria > Bacillota_I > Bacilli_A > RF39 > UBA660 > Onthousia. The sequence continues at coordinate 2,543 of CALVUW010000131.1, forward strand.
CATATTCCAACAGATAGTCACTTATTCTTATATTTATCACGGATTCAAGAAGAAGTGCATCGCTTTGCAATTACGTA
>CALVUW010000132.1 GCA_944363695.1 uncultured Bacilli bacterium
TGGTTGGCGAGGCCGATCTGGGTAGAGATGTCTCCTCCGTTGTCCACCACATTCTCCAACCCCTTTTGCACCACATCAGCCAGATACTGCGCCAATATCTTGGAGGCCTCTGCCTTGTCAATAGGCGCAACCGATTTGCGGGCGTCAGGAATCTCCGAAAGCTCGCGGTTTAGGGCAGTATTGATAACTTGTTCGTAGAGTCCGGGAGACAGCATAATCGTTCCCTCTTCCAATCTTCTCTTTGGCGATGTATATTGTACTTAGTATAACTGGAATTACAAGATCCAGCAAGGGCTGATTGGCAAACATCGACAAAGCTGTTCGGCTTTGATCTATCCCCTTTCCCATCATTGAGAACCCAGTTTAACATGATATTTGTCCCATAAGCAGGACTATTCTGTGCAAAACTCCCTATCGAAACAGAAAGCGGATGATGTAAGCTGTGTACACCTTCTCGATCCAAGGTAAAATGGTATCCATTTTTCCATGTCTTGAGGCAACTGTCCCAATTGTCTACCTCAACACCTTTTCTGACGAGGGACGGAAGGTATATGAGGCCGCGCAGGCTGCCGGCTGCCCGCCGTTCACGCTGGTGGCCATCAGTGATTTGGACTGGAACCACGATATGGCGCCCTGGGACAGTCCGCCCGCCTTCAAAAACGCCGAGCCCTGCACCGGCGGCGGGGACGACTATCTGCGGCTGCTGACCAAGGAGATCATCCCAACAGCAGAGAAGGAGCTTGCCGGAGTTCCTTGTTGGCGCGGGATCGCCGGGTACTCCCTGGCCGGGCTGTTCGCCCTGTACGCCCTCTACCAGACGGATCTGTTTTCCCGGGTGGGCAGCATGTCCGGCTCCCTCTGGTTTCCCGGCATGAAGGAGTACCTCTTCTCCCATGAGCCCAAGCGCTGGCCGGACTGCATCTACTTCTCCCTGGGGGACAAGGAGAGTAAGACCCGGAACCCGGTCCTGCGGAGCGTCCGGCAAAATACGGAGGAGATCCATGCCTTCTATCAGGGCAAGGGGATCGACACAGTGTTTCAGATGAATCCTGGCAACCACTACGACCGCGCGGCGGAGCGCACCGCCGCCGGTATGGTGTGGCTGCTGAACAGGTAAGAAAGGTGGAATTCTCTATGGCGACTATTCGATGCCCACACTGTGGCAGTCCCGTAAAAATCCGGGGCAGCCGGTAGGAGTGCGGATATTGCGGTGACTTGGCAGCATCTCCTCCCTCCAGCCCTCGGAAAAGGCCAAACTGATGCAGTCAGCCCCGCCCACCGTTCAGGTCACCGTCACAGTGACGGATCCCTCTGCGGAAGAGACGCCCCGCCGGTTTTCCCAGGCGGAACTGGAGGACATGGTGCGCCGGTGGGACTTTGACGAAAACGAGTGGGCCTGCCGGGATCTGCTCATCGCCGCCTATCCCCAGGTGGCCAGCCGCTGGTCCCAGGAGGAACTGGCGGAGATGCACACCATGAACCTCCTGGTGGAAACTGGCCGGCGCGACCCCCAGACTGCCCTTGAGATGGCAAAGCTGCTGCTCAACACGGCGGGGGACCACCTTCAGGACGAGGGAGCAGCCAATCAACTGCTGGGCTGGGACCTGTACGATCTGCTGGTCAGCAACGACATGCTGCCGCTGTTGGTGGAGGATCTGAAGCGGGATGATCGTCTGGCCCGCCAGCTGTTCCAAAGCGCCTATGTGGACCGGCCTCAGGAAAAGATCCTGAACGCCTGCGACCGCTTGGGCGAGAAGGAGTTGCAGCAGAAGCTGCTGGAGCTTCTGGACTGCACCCCCTTCCCTCACAACACGATCGAATATTAATAAGTATTTTCATAACTTTCATCGTGTTTTATATTATAATATTAGAGAAGCCGCAAATCACTGTTTGGTTGATTTGCGGCTTCTCTAATTATAAATTGTCTAAAATGGTTTTCAACGCATAGGGCTTGGCATATTTCAGATTAGCATCACTCACAAAAATAGTATCTGTCGACGTGGGTTTCGACCACATGGCTGGATATACGATTATCTTTTTCTTACTATACTTTCCCTCCGCAAAAATTGGCACATGACTAACATCAATGTGTACGCCAGAAATCTGCAGTATCTGTTCCAAAGATTTCAAAAGATGCTGCTGCCCTCCCTGTGGGACCGCAGATACTTTTACTCCTGTTTCTCCCCAGTTCAACAAATCAAGTGCAGCCTTACGATCCAGAACGCTATGGATATATTGATTTCGATAGTGCTTTAGGCATCTGTGGCACGCACTGTCGCAGGTACAGCCTTCAAGAAGTTCTCGAGTTTTGGTAAGTAACTGGCGAATGGAGGATTCAATACTAACGGCATAGCCGGCACCACTGGAGAGACTGTCATATAAGTAGATATCAACGAAATCTCCTTTACGATTTTGCCTAACACGATAACCAGTCACAAGTTCTGTAAATTCAATATCCAATTCCTGACACGCAGCCAAACGCAAACCTTCCGCAAGAGACTGTCCCGCACGATTAAGCCAAGAATTTCTGGT
>CALVUW010000133.1 GCA_944363695.1 uncultured Bacilli bacterium
GATGATTTATATCATCCCTCATATTATCAATTCTTTGTATCAAATTATTGTCTACCAACACTATTTGACAAAGAACCCTTTAAAATAAACTTTCTATTTCTTCTGAAGCAGGAGCAGCCGCTGTTGGCGTTACTGGTGGAACAGAAGCTTGTGGTGTTGGCGGAGCAACTTCTACCTTTGGTGGCTCAACTACTGGCGGTGTTGGTGGCACCGGTGCTGCTGGTTCTACTGGTGTAGGAGCAACAGGTTGTGGTTGAGGCTGAGGTGCAGGTTGTACTCTAGGAATAGCGCCCGTATTTTCTAACGGATTAGCACCTCCATAGATTGGTCTATGCTCTGACTCTATATGAATATCTGGAATAATAGGACCACTTCCACCATAAATTGGTCTTGCTGGCTCCGGTGTTGAAGGAGCTACTTCTACTTTTGGTGGCTCTGGTATATTAGGAACCACTGGATTAGCAGGTGCTGCAACTACTTCTACTGGTGGTGTTTGTGATACTTCAGTAGTAGGTTGCATCACAGTAGGCGCTGGTGTTACTTCTGGCACAACTGGTGCAACTGCAGGAGTTGGTTCTACAATAGGTTGCGGAGCTACTGCTACATTTGGTACTACTTGTGGTTGTGGTGTTGGTACCACTGGCGTTGGTGGAACCGGTGTAGGTGCAACCTCCATTGGAATAGGATTTGTAAATACTGCAGGTTCTACTGGTTCTTGAGAAGTAACCGGTGTAGGAATTTCTGCTTGTGGCGCTACCTCTGCTGTTGTTATATTAGCATCTACAGCAGGTGTACTAGCTACAATGGCTTCCTGAGCACTCATCTCCTGGGCTTTTTCTACCTCTTTACTTTTCTTTGACTTTTTGCCACTTGTGGCAATAAATATAATTAATGCAATTATTAATAACAACACTCCACCAGTAATTAACATTCCTGGAATACTGGTAAAAAAACTTAAATCAAAATTTAGTGCTGCTAATATCATAACATCCATCTCCCTTATTCTATACTACTTAAATGATAGCAGAAAACAATTAAAAAAGCAAACACTTTTCATCGCTACTATGTAAACTTCTTCCAATAACCCATTTTAGGAGGCAAAACTTCAAACTCAAGCTTTTCTTTAGTAGTAGGATGATAAAAACTCAAGCGTATCGCGTAAAGCGCTAATGGAAACTCACTAGTATTACCGTATTTTTTATCTCCTAATAAAGGATGCCCAATATGAGCAAATTGCACACGAATTTGATGATGACGCCCAGTTTCCAATTTAATTTCCACTAAACTATCGTGCTGATCTTCTTGCTTTACATGATATTGTAATTTTGCTATTTTCCCTATTGATTCATTTGTAATATAGCTGCGATATTCTTTTCTTGTTATATAATTTTCTAAGACACCATCTTCCGCTAAATGTCCCTCTACAATAGCCCAATATGTTTTTTCCATTTGACGCTTTTGAATCTGTTCTGACAATCGTTTTGCCGCTTTACTAGTTCTAGCAAATACCATAATACCCCCTACCTCTTTGTCAAGACGATGCACAAGTCCTAAATAAACATTGCCAGGCTTATGATATTTTTCTTTTAAATATTGTTTTAATAAAGTTAACATATCTTCAGTATTACTACCATCCGCTTGTGATAAAACGCCAATGGGCTTTACCGCTACCAACAAGTGGTTATCCTCATATAAAATATTAATCATGACTATCTTCCCATCTTCCATAAATCCCACATGGCAGTAATAAAGAATTGGCTTTAATAGGCAATCCAATCTCACCACAGCTGATTTTTCCAGGATAAGTCGGTTGAATGATTAATTGTAACAAATTCTGTAGTACTGTTGCCGAAAGTCCTGTTGTATAGGAGTTAATAAGAAAGAATAATGGTTTTTCGCTTAATAGTTGTTTACACAATTGGATTAATTCGGCTAAATTTTGTTCAATATTCCAAACTTCTCCATTAGCACCTCTACCATAACTTGGCGGATCCATTACGATCGCATCATAATGATTTCCACGGCGAATTTCTCTTTTTACAAATTTCAACACATCATCAACCAAATAACGAACTGGAGCTTGTTCTAAGTGATTAACTTTCACATTTTCTTTACACCAATCCACCATACCCCGAGAAGCATCAACATGTGTGACACTAGCCCCAGCTTTAAGACAAGCAACCGTAGCGGCTCCCGTATAACCAAATAAATTTAAAACTTTAATAGAACGATGACTATTTTTAATTTTCTGCATCATAAACTGCCAATTAACAGCTTGCTCTGGAAAAAGTCCCGTATGTTTAAATCCCATTTGTTTGATACAAAATGTTAAATCATGATAATGAACCAACCAGCTTTGTGGTAAGTTTTTTAAGTTTTGCCAATGGCCACCACCCTTATTACTGCGATAGTAAATGGCATGTATCTTATCTTGATACTTACTAGCTAAATCACCATTATCCCATATAATTTGCGGATCAGGGCGCAATAAAAGATAATCACCCCATTGTTCTAATTTTTGGCCATTAGAAGCATCTAATAATTGATATTCTTTCCATTCATTTGCAATTAACATACAATCACGTCTTCTTTCATGTTCTAAGTATACCATTTCTCCTTTACTTTAGCCAGTTATTACCAGCACTTTCCTATAAATTTCGAAAAACGGTGAATTTTGGAAAGGATATTCGAAATGGATATTCGAATTTTCTTAATAGGTAAGCAATAAAGATAAACTTTATTG
>CALVUW010000134.1 GCA_944363695.1 uncultured Bacilli bacterium
GCTGAGGAAGCATAGAGCATTCTGACGGCATGAAAGATCAAAAAGAAGGAGGAAACTGAGAAATGGACGAGCGAATCAAAACGCTGGCAAAAAATCTGGTGAACTATTCCTGCAGGGTAAAGGCAGGCGACAAGGTGTATATCAATTATACCGGACCTTCCACGGAAGATCTCACGAGACAGCTGGTCAAGGAGGTCTATGCGGCAGGTGGTCTTCCCTTTGTACACTATATCAATCCGAAGATTCAGCGGGAAGTTCTGATGAACTGCACAGAGGAACAGCTGAAGCTCATGGCAGATCTGGCCGCCCGGGAAATGTCGCAGATGGACTGCTATATCGGTGTGCGCGGCAGCGACAACGTGTCAGAGCTGTCTGACGTACCTGCAGACAAAATGAATCTGTATGAGACCCTGTATTCGACGCCGGTACATCATGGTATCCGCGTCCCGAAGACCCGCTGGGTGGTTCTGCGTTATCCGAACGCGTCGATGGCCCAGCTGTCCGGCACAAGCACAGAAGCCTTTGAGGATTTCTACTTCCAGGTGTGCAACCTGGATTACTCCAAGATGGGGCGCGCCATGAAGGCGCTCGTGGAGCTCATGAACCGCACAGACAAGGTGCGGCTGACCGGAAAGGGAACAGATCTTACCTTCTCTATCAAGGATATCCCGGCCATCGCCTGCGACGGACAGCTGAATATTCCGGACGGAGAGGTCTACACGGCTCCGGTTCGTGATTCCATAAACGGCGTCATCACCTACAATACGCCGTCCCTCTATCAGGGCTTTACCTTTGAGGATGTGCGTCTGGAATTCCAGAACGGAAGGATTGTAAAGGCTGCGGCAAATAACACCGAGCGCCTGAACCAGATTCTGGATACGGACGAGGGCGCGCGCTATGTGGGCGAATTTGCCATCGGAGTGAATCCCTATATTCTGAAGCCGATGAAGGATATTCTTTTCGATGAGAAGATTATGGGCTCTATTCATTTTACGCCGGGCAACTGCTACGACGACGCATACAATGGCAACGCAAGCGCGATTCACTGGGATTTGGTCATGATTCAGAGAGAGGAGTATGGCGGGGGCGAGATATACTTTGACGACAGGCTGATCCGGAAAAACGGACGCTTTGTGCTTCCGGAGCTGGACTGCCTGAACCCCGAGAATCTGGTATAACAGGTATAACAGGAAAGGGCTGCCGCTGTCTTTGGCGCAGCCCTTTAGTCCTCTTCGATCACCTGAAGCTCCAGGTAGTCAAATTCAATCTGGTCGATAAAGCTGTCCTGGTAAAACCGTACCTTTGCGTGCCGCTGAAACTCCCGGATATTGGAATCCAGCCATACAGGCTGGCTTAAATCAAATTCATGGCAGACCTGGTCCAGCGCATGAAAAACCTTGTGCGTCCTTGTGTCCTCTGTGCCGTCGCAGACGACGGTATCCCGCAGCATGCGGTTGTCTTTAAATTCCTTTGCCCAGAGACGGAACATGATTTCCCTCCATAAATAAAATTGAAAATAAAGCCAGGATAACGTGAAGCGCGGCTGTTCCCGCGCGGTTTAATGATTTTCAGTATAGAGGATTCCGCCGGGTTTGTAAAGAAGGTGTTTTCGGGCTTGTTATTTTCCCTGCGATCCGATATAATGTCGCTCATATCAATTTAACGAGAAAGATGTAATGCAAAAGAGGAGGAGACATGAATCCGATACTGTATGAGCTGCTGTGGTTCTTTTTCATATATGCTTTCGCGGGCTGGATCATCGGCACTGCGGCGGCAGCGGTCCGGGAGAAAAAATTCGTGGATGTAGGGTTCCTTTACGGCCCTGTCTGCCCGGCCTATGGTTTTGGCGGCGTGATATATGCGATATTCCTGACAGAGCTGAAGGATCACCTGTTTTTCCTGTTCCTGGGCGGCGCGATCCTGTGCTTTCTGCTGACTCTGCTTACAGGCTTTGTACTGGAGCGGATTTTTCACAGAAGATGGTGGGATTATTCAAGAAAGAAATTCCAGTTCGGGGGCTATGTGAATCTGCCCTATGCTGTGATCTGGGGTGTTCTGGGTGTTTTATCGGTTCTTTTTGTAAATCCGTTCCTTCGGGGAACGCTGAAGCTGATTCCCCGGACGGCGGGAGAAGTGATCCTGATTGTGCTTGTCGTTTTAACGGCCCTTGATTTGGCGGGAACCCTGACTGGAATTCTGAAGGTTAAATCTCATGTGAAGAAGCAGTCTCTGCTTTACGGAGTGTCGGAAAATCTCCAGAAGACTGCGGATACGATGGGCAAGGGCCTGACCCGGCTTGTGCTCCGGCGTATGGAGCGGGCCTATCCGTCCCTGAATGCAGGAGAGCTCCTGAAAGCCAGAAGGGAGCAGGAGCAGAAAAGGAAGGAGGCCAGAGAGGGGGCGGGCGTGTTTGCCCGGGGCTGCTCCTTCTATAAGCTGGTCAGCCTGTTTTTCCTGGGAGCCTTTCTGGGGGATATTACGGAAACCATCTTTGTCTTTGTGACGGCCGGAAAGCTCATGAGCCGGAGCAGCGTGGTGTATGGCCCCTTCAGTATCGTCTGGGGACTGGGCTGCATGCTTCTGACTGCCATCCTTTATCAGTACCGGGACCGCAGCGACAGCTTTATCTTTGTCTTCGGCACGGTTATGGGCGGAGCCTATGAATATATCTGCAGTGTGTTTACAGAAATCGTCTTCGGCACGGTTTTCTGGGATTACAGCAATATCCCCTTCAACCTGGGAGGCCGGATCAATCTGCTGTTCTGCTTTTTCTGGGGGATTGCGGCAGTGGTCTGGATGAAGCTCCTTTATCCGTTTATCTCAAAGTGGATTGAGAAGATACCGAAGAAAACCGGAACCTGGGTTACCTGGATTCTGATCGTGTTTATGGTGTTTGACATCGGCGTGACAGCCCTGGCCATGAACCGGTACACGGTTCGGCAGACAGGGGAGGGGCTTCACACGCCGGCAGACGCGTTCATGGATAAGCATTTTCCGGACGAACGGATAGAGAAGCGGTTCC
>CALVUW010000135.1 GCA_944363695.1 uncultured Bacilli bacterium
ACAGATGATATTTTGGCCCTGCCGGAAGGCGTGAGGGCAGAGCTTATCGACGGAAGGATGTATTATATGGCGTCGCCGACCATGACGCACCAGCGCCTGCTTGTGGGACTTACCGTACAGATTTATAATTACATCAGGGAGCATGGAGGCGGCTGCCAGGTGTTCGCAGCTCCATTCGCAGTGTTTATCATGAATGATAAGCGGAACTATTTTGAGCCGGATATTCTGGTGGTTTGTGATCCGGACAAGCTGGACGAGGCAGGCTGCCACGGCGCGCCGGACTGGGTGATTGAGATTGTGTCGCCCTCCAGCAGGACCATGGACTATTATAAAAAGCCCGGAAAGTATGCGGAAGCCGGAGTGCGGGAATACTGGATTGTCGATCCTGCGCGGGAGGCAGTGGTGATCTGCCGGCTGGAGAAGGGAGAGGAGCCTGTGATTTATCCGTTTACAGATAAACTGGCTTCCGGCGTGATGGAAGGCCTGGAGCTGGATATTCAGGCAGTTTAAGAGGGGGATCTTATCAAAGAAGACGATGATCATACAAAAGAAAAATACAACAGAAAATACATGTACAAAAGAAAAGGAGCGCCGGGGGTTGGAAAAGACAGGTTGATTTTCCAAAATCCCGGCGTTTCCGTCTATATCTCTTCAATATCCCCGCTTCCCATCGTCCGGCGCCAGACGCCCTCCAGCAGAATCATATGCCCCGCTTTCAGGGATTTGGGCACGTCAATGATATTCTGGTTGGATGAGCCGCGGAAAATAAGCCCTGCATCCTTTAATTCCTCTACAAATTTCCCATCTACCAGCACGTCAATGAGCGACAGAAGCTCACGGAGTGTATTTGGGTTTCCCACAGAGCCGCTCATCAGATCGGTCTCGAAGGTAAATCCTGTATAGCACCAGAGCGTTTTTCCCGGGCAGTGTTCCCTGAACTGACGGGCAAGCGAAAGAAGAGGAGCCTGGTTTTCGGGCTCAAGGGGTTCGCCGCCCAGAAAGGAGAGGCCGGCTACATAGGATGGGGCGAGGGCCTCCAGAATTTCGTCAGCTGTTTCCTGGGTAAAGGGCCTGCCATAGGCAAAATCCCAGGCCTCCCGGTTAAAGCAGCTTCGGCAGTGGTGGCGGCAGCCGCTCACAAAGAGGGAGACGCGCACACCGGGACCGTTGGCAATGTCATTTTTTTTGATGGCAGCATAGTTCATAAAAATCTCCATTCAGCCGCTTTTTTGCTGGCGGCATAACAGCGTCCTGTACGGGTAGAAAATGGCAGGCCGCTATAAGGGACACTGCCATTTTCTGGTGTCTTATTGGCTTTACAGGTGCAGCACACGCTCCCGGATTTCCTGGGTTCTTCCCTGGTTCCAAAACTGGGTTCCGATATAGCCGCAGGTTCGTCTGGCCACGTTCATCTTGTTCTGATCGGTGTTGCCGCAGTTCGGGCACTGCCAGATGAGCTTTCCGTGCTCATCCTCCTTGATCTCGATTTCGCCGTCGTAGCCGCATACCTGGCAGTAGTCGCTCTTGGTATTCAGCTCTGCGTACATGATGTGATCGTAGATAAATTTCATGACAGCCAGCACAGCCTCCAGGTTGTTCTGCATGTTCGGAACCTCCACATAGGAGATGGCTCCGCCCGGAGAGAGCGCCTGGAACTTGGCTTCCAGGGCCAGCTTGTCAAAAGCGTCGATTTCCTCGGTTACGTGGACATGGTAGCTGTTTGTAATATAGTTGCGGTCAGTTACGCCCTTTACGATGCCGAAACGCTTCTGCAGACATTTGGCGAACTTATAGGTCGTGCTTTCCAGAGGCGTGCCGTACAGAGAATAATCAATATTTTCTGCGGCCTTCCATTTTGCCGTATATTCGTTCAGCTTCTTCATAATCTCCAGCCCCAGAGCCTCGCCCTCCGGCTCTGTCAGCTTTTTGCCGTTCAGGCTGTAGACGCACTCCCAGAGGCCTGCGTAGCCAAGGGACAGAGTCGAATAGCCGCCGTGGAGATATTTATCGATTTTCTCACCCTTTTTCAGCCGCAGAAGCGCGCCATGCTGCCAGAGGATCGGAGCGGCGTCGGAAAGCGTTCCGGTCAGGCGCTCATGACGGCATTGAAGGGCCCGGTGGCACAGCTCCATACGCTCATCAAAGATTTCCCAGAATTTATCCATATCGCCTTCGGCGGACAGTCCGATATCTACAAGGTTTACCGTCACGACGCCCTGGTTAAAGCGGCCGTAGTATTTGGGCTTTCCGTTTTCATCCACGTAGGGAGTCAGGAAGCTCCGGCAGCCCATGCAGGTATAGCAGTGGCCCTCGCCGTTTTTGTCAATCTTGTTCTGGAGCATGATTTTTTCGGAGATATGATCCGGTACCAGGCGCTTGGCGGTACATTTGGCGGCCAGCTTTGTCAGATAGTAGTACCTGCTGTCCTCATGAATGTTGTCTTCCTCCAGCACGTAGATGAGCTTGGGGAAGGCAGGAGTGATCCAGACGCCCTTTTCGTTCTTTACACCCTGATAACGCTGGCGCAGGGTCTCTTCGA
>CALVUW010000136.1 GCA_944363695.1 uncultured Bacilli bacterium
TTTCCCAGCATCTCCCGGGCCTCCTCCAGAGGCAATTCCAGAGCCACGGCAAAGGCCATGGCGGTGGGCTTGGAGGGCTTATAGTGAACATCCGAGCGGATTTTAGAAAAGAGTTTGCGGTCAATATTAGCCTTTTTGTAACACTGGGCGTCAGTCATGCCACATTCGTCGATCTTCCGCAACAGCATCTGAGAAAAGCTTTCATCCAGTTTGCTGAGGGCCTCGTCCAGACCGGAGAGCGCTATAGCACAGGGGGCAGGCATGCACTCCGATTCCTCTATGGGCATGGAGGCCATAGCCATCCGGCGGCATTGGGTCTCCCGGCTGTCGGTGTGGGCATCCACATAGCGGTCATCGATGTACGCGGCAATGTCAGCAAAGAGCTTCCCACCGATGGTATAGGCGGCTCGGTCAAAGATGACCAGATACACCTTCATGTCGTGGGCCAGCAGGAAATCCCCGATGGTATCCACGGCCACCTTCAGGGCCTGGTCCTTGGGATAGCCGTACACTCCGGAGGAGATCAGGGGGAACGCCACGGTTTCACACTGATAGGCCAGAGCCACTTCCAGAGAGGAGCGGTAGGCTGATACCAGCAGTTCCCGCTCCCCATGGTTGCCGCCCCGCCAGATGGGGCCGACGGTGTGGATGACAAACTTTGCCGGCAAGCGGTAGCCCTTTGTGATCTTGGCCTGTCCGGTCTTGCAGCCTCCCAGGGTGCGGCACTCGGCCAGCAGCTCCGGTCCGGCGGCACGGTGGATGGCGCCGTCTACACCTCCGCCGCCCAGCAGACTCTCCTTGGCAGCGTTGACGATGGCGTCCACCTTCATGGTAGTAATATCATTTCGAACGATATGCAGGGGCATGACGACACCTCCTCACTTGATAGGGTCATCATACCATAAGCGGGACGGTCTGGCAATCGAGCAGCGGATGGGGAGCAGTTTTCTGGATGCCCAGCATCTTTTGGATCATCTCAAAGTGCTTGGCCACCGTGTGCCGAGTCACCTTTGCCTCCTTGGCGATGGTGCTGTAATTCGTTTCGTCTGGGCAAAGCCTCATGTACTCCCAGATCTGCCGCTGCTTCTTGGTGAGTTTCTCAGGTGATGGGATTCCTCGCAGCCGATCCAGGATTGCCTTCCGCTCGGCGTTCAGCTGCTGGATGAGCACCTTCAGCTTCTCCTCACACTCTTCACGTGTATGGGCGTAGACGCATTTGGAGTGCTTGGTGCCGTCCGGCCAGGTGGGCGAGTAGCGCCCCTCAAAGAGGTGGTCATTGATCTGGGAGATGCAGCCAGTTCCCGGCTTTCGGGTGCGCCTCATGACTGGCTGGAAGTCGGTGAGCGGATTTGCCTCAGTAGAGTCCTCCGCCACCTCATTGCCCAGCCCCCGGTCAATCTTAGCGGCAGCTTCACTCAGCATATCGCCGGTGATGTGGGTGTAGATGTCCAGTGTAGTCGCCGCCGATACATGGCCCAGCATGGCGGAGAGGGTCTTAATGTCCATGCCGTTCTCCAGCGCCATGGTGGCAAAGGTATGACGCAGATCGTGAAATCTGATTTGCTTGCACTCGGCCCGCTCCAGAATGATATGGAGCCGCCGGAGCATGGAGCCGGGTGTGAGCGGCATATCCAAATTCTTCGGAGAGGGGAATAGCCACCGGGACTTTGCCGTTTTTCGGTATTCCCGGAACACCTCCACCACGGCAGGCGGCAACACCAATTTGCGGATAGAGGCTTTTGTCTTGGGGACACTCAGCTGCATCTTTCCATTTACCTCATAGACCTGTTTGGTCACGGACAATGTCCCGGTATCCAAATCCAGGTCGGACCATTGTAGGGCCAGCAGTTCTCCTCGGCGAAGACCAGTGGATAAGTCCAGCAGGAACAGTTCGAAGTAGCCATCCGCCTTGGCCTGAATGAGAAACCGCTGGAGTTCCTGGCGTGACAGCACTTGCATCTCCCGGCTACGCTTGGGTGGCAGCTTACAGCCCACGGCCGGGTTGGTTCGGATCAGGTTCTCCTGCACCGCTTGGTCCAGTGCCGCACGGCATTTGGCGTGACACATCCGCACCATCCGATCGGACAGGCCCTTCCCATATTGTTCTGTGCGAACAAGCCGTCCCTCCTTTTTCAGGTAGGCGTAGAATTGCTGGAGGTCCTTCTGAGTCAACTGGCACAGCGGAATCTTGCCCAGCTGCGGGATGATATGCTGATAGATGGTACTCTCATAAGTGTTCTGCGTGGCGGGGCGGAGGCCGGACTTGATGTAGGTCTGATACCAGAAGTCCATCCACTCCCCGAAGGGCATATCGGCGCAGATCTTCTCTGACTTGGCGCCGCCCACTGTTTCCATCAGCTTGGTCAGCTTTTCCTGACACTCACGCTTGGTCTTGGCCAGCACATTTTTCGTTTTGGGCAGGCCCTTGTCATCATAGCCCACCACGGCCCGGCCTTCCCAGCGGCCGTCTTTGCGCTGCCTTATGGTGCCGGTTCCGCTTTTTCGTTTCCTTGCCATGGGTTCAACTCCTCTCCCAATAGATTTTTCAGAAAGCCGCCAACTACATCGCTGGCAGCTCTCTGCATATCCGGTGTCACATGAGTGTAGGTATCAAGCGTGAACGATGCGTTGGTGTGTCCCAGGATACCGGAGAGAGTCTTGGCATCCACACCGCTGGCCAAAGCGTGGGTGGCGAAGGTGTGGCGTAAATCATGGAACCTGATGTGAGGCAGACCCGCTTCTTTCAGCAGTACCTTCATCCAGTAGTAGGCGGCGCTGGGACGCACCGGTTTCTCTGGAGCCAGCGGTTCCGGGAAGATCCATTGACTGACCGCGTGTTTTTTCCTCTCCTTTAATCGCTGGACAGTACTGGGGGGCAGACGGATGGTGCGTCTGCCCCTCTCAGTCTTGGTCTCGCCGATCTCCATTTCACCCCGCTTAGGTACATTCACCGAGCGGAGGATTTTCAGCGTACCAGCGTTCTCGTCGAAGTCCCTCCACATGAGGCCGCAGATCTCACCTCGACGAAGGCCGGTGGTCAACTCCGTGTAGAAGAAGTCACGCCAGATTTCATTCTTGTCCACTGCCGCAAGGAACGCATCCATCTGCTCTCGGTCGAGAACCTGCTTCGGTTTGTAGTTGCTCTTGGGCAGCTTGACACCGTCCGTTGGGTTATAGGGAACGATGTGATCCCGTTCCGCATCCTTGAGGCAGCGGTGGAGCATGGCGTGGATGCGGAGCACCATGCTGTCCGACAGTTCGTGCCCGTACTCCGGGTGGTCGTGGACACGCCCCTCTTTCTTCAGCTTCCGGTACAGCTTTTGGATGTCCAGCCGTGTAACTCGGGAGACGATCTTGCCGCCCAAGTAGGGTTTCACATAGCACCGGATGTACTGCTCATAGCTGCGTAGAGTGTTAGGCCGCAGGGTGACGGCACCGTACTCCTCCATCCAGCGATCCAGCCACTCGCCCAGGGTCATACGGCTGTCCTCAGTGAGCTGTGCGTCCTGATAGATATCCATGTCACGGTGAAGCTTGGCCAACAGTTCTTTCTGGGTTTTGGCCAGCACACATCGGAAGAGGGGATCACCGTTTTCCTTGTGGCCCACCACGATGCGGCCTTCCCAGCGGCCATCCTCCCGCTTGCGTACCATGCCATCTCCTGATGGTCGTCTTTTTGCCATGTTGTTTCACCTCCAATCGTTCAGTTGCATTTGTCGTGCGGTTACTGTGTAGCCTATTTCACAGGAGGATACTTGTAAGGCTCCGCCACATACTGGTAGAGCACTGCACCGCAGCGGCGACAGATCAGATACCGCAGTCGGTTGCCCAGCATTCCGTGTTTCTTGAATGTGACCAGCGCTTCGCCGTGCTGCCAGCCAAGACCGATGTCCTCGTACCCACAGTACTGGCACCGCTGAATGGGAAGCCGATTTGTCATCTCGATCACTCCTCCTGTTCCATTCTGCGGCAGATGCGTTCTGTCTCCTCCTCGTCGAAGGAGTACAGGCCGTCTGCCTCCAGTTCCTTGCTCAGTCCCCAGGCCAGTTTGAACCCTGCGGCGAAGCTGGCCAGAGAGATCTCTTCTTTCAACAGATTCTGACTGTCCACCAGATGCATGAGCCTGCGGCGCTGCATCTTGTCCAGGTAGTCCCGCACTTCCTGGCGGGTGTTCTCGATGTCCTCTTCCAACTCTGACACATCCGGCTCCCGGAAGAACCTCTGGTGCAGGGCTCTCATGTAGTCGTTCATGTGTGCGCCTCCTTTTCAGCAACACACAATACCCGAACCTCTTTGCAATATCCAGCCCTTATTTGAAACTTTTTCAGAAAGATTTTTGGACTGTGAAGAGGTTTTATCTTTGTTTTGGCATGTCAGATTTTAATACGCTTACATCCCGCCCATGGTCATGCCACCCATGTTCTGTTCCTCCTCATAGTCATCCGGCTTGTGGCCCAGGGCGATCTTTTTCTCCTGAATCTTTCGTCTGAGCTTTCGATCCACTCTCTGGCTCGCCGGGGCGGCAGGCGGCACAGAGTTGTCCTGAAAGATCCGGCCCATGTGGTGGAGGAGCTTGGTGGCAGAAAGGAGCACATTGGGACTGTGGTTGTCATTGAAATGATCCAGAAAGAACTGGGCGTACTCGTTTCCCTGGGATGCGGATTCCCAGAACCAGCGGTACGCCTGCTCTCGATCCCGAGCCACATCCTCTCCAGTGAGGTACAGCTTGCCCAGGGTGTACTGCGCATACTGGTTACCCTCTTGAGCGGCATCGCTCAGATACTCTACCGCCTTGGCTATATTCTTCGGGACATCCGTTCCCTCCAGATACAGTTTCCCCAGCCGATAGGCGGCCCAGAGATTGCCTTGCGCCGCCGCTTTCTCATACCAGGACACCGCTTCCTCCATCCGCTTTTGACTTTGCAGCAGTTTACCAAGGGCGTACTGGGAGAAGTCGTGACCGGCCTGGGCGGCACGGCGGAACCACAGCTCCGCCTGTTCGTCATCCGGCAGCACACCCATTCCATCCCGCCAGCACTTGCCCAGCAAGTGAGCGGCCACGGTGAAGCCGGCGTCCCAGAGCTGCTCCAGCAACCGCACCTGTTCCGCTTTTTCTTCCTCTGAGTTTTCATAGGCCGAAAGGATTTCTTTTGCGATCTGATAGGCCTCCGCCATCTGCCAGCGGGAGGACCAGGCGTAGTACACCTCCTCCTGGTCCTCATCCACTTCGTCCCTCATGGGCGCATCTTCGAAGGTGAAGGTGCCCAAGCGCAGTTCCTCCGCCTCCCGGATGACCATGTTCTTGACGGCCTTGAATTCTTGTTGCTGGGACAATGGTTTGTGTTCTCTTGGCGTGTCTTTGTAGTACCGCTCCAACTCATCCCGCAGCCGGTTCCAGTGTTCATAGCACTCCGCCACCTCCGGGAGCTTGGCCAGCTCATCCACGATGGCGTCCACCTGGGCCTTGACCGGCTTTTTCAGATAGCCGTACACCTTCTTGCCCTTGACCTCAGATAACATTTCGGCCAGCGTTTCCATCTGCCCAGCAATGATAGGACTGTCGCAGAGTCCGGACTTCATCTCCCGAATGAGACGACCCATAGCTTCCATTGCTGTGTCCCGCACCTGCTGATAGGACAGATTCTTCTCTTGATAGAGGGACAACAGCTCGTCCTGAAAGATATCGTTGGACAGCTTGGAGCGCATCTGCTCGATGCCTTTCTCTGTCAGATAGCCCTGCTTGGGATCGGTAGACCAGACCATCATGTGGATGTGTGGGTGGCACTTTTCATCGTGGAAGGCGGCGCACCACCGAAAGCTGCTGGGCGGAATTTTCATCGCTGTCGCCAGTTCTGTTTGATGGGCCAGCAACAATCTGCGCCAGCTCTCACCGTTTTCGTAGCCCAGCCGTGCGGCATCCTCCCGCTTCAGCGAGTAGATGAAGGTCC
>CALVUW010000137.1 GCA_944363695.1 uncultured Bacilli bacterium
ATACTGGGATAACAGGAGCAAAGATTTCCATATCTTTCATTACATCCATATCCCGAGTTACATCATCTAAAACCGTCGGTTCAAAGAAAGCACCATTTCTTCTACCACCAAATACTAAACGAGCGCCAGCATTAATCGTAGCTTTAACTTGTTCTTCTGCTCTAATAGCTGCTTTTTCATTAATAAGGCAACCAAGATCAGCATCTTCTTGCTGCGGCATAGCTACTTTAAGCGTTCTAACACGCTCTACGGCCCGTTTAATAAATTCATCCTTAATATCTTTTTGCACTAAGAAACGTTTACTAGCACAACATACTTGACCAGTATTATACAAACGACCTGCCACTAACTCATCCATTACTAAATCCATATCAGCATCATTCATAACAATGAATGCATCATTACCGCCAAGCTCTAGCATCACATGAGTAATGTTTTTACCAGCCTTACTCATGACATCAGCTCCTACTTCCGTACTACCTGTTACCGTAATCAAGCCAACATCTGGATGATTAGCAAGCGCACTTCCCACTACAGAGCCACTACCAGTTACACAGTTAATGACACCGGCAGGAACACCAGCTTCCATTAAAATATCGCAATACGTTAATAAAGTTAGGGGATTATCGCTTGCTGGTTTAACAATAACGCTATTTCCCATAATCAAAGCACTTGGTACTTTTTGACCAAATAAATCACATGGAAAATTAAAGGGAATAATGCAAGCAACAACACCAATTGGTTGTTGAACAGTCATCTGAATCGTTTTTTCTTGTCCTGGTTCACTACCAGCTGGAATGACATTTCCATATTCATGTTTGGCTTTTTCCACATAACCTTGAGCAAACAATCTAGTATTGCCAATTTCAATTCTTGCTTCTTTAATTGGCTTACCAGTTTCTTTTGATAATAATTGTGCTAGTTCTTCTTTTCTTTCTTCTACTAAATCAGCAAAGCGATATAAAATATCACCACGTTTATGCAATGGCATAGCAGCCCAGGCTTTTTGAGCTATCTTAGCAGCCGCTACGCACTGATTAATATCTTCTTCTGTAGAAGCAGGAACCGTATCAATTAATTCTCTAGTGGCTGGATTAATGACTTCAATCACTTTACCATTGCTAGCATCAACATGCTTACCATTTATCAAATTTTGCATAATACCCTCCTATTCTTCACCGAATCCGCTAAAGGATAACATCAAGCCACCACAACCATTATTGTTATTAGCAGCAAAACCATATTCACCAAATGTAAAGATTGTTAAGAATGGAACTCCTTTTGCTTCTGCTACTAAATTAGCATGTACTTCATCTATTCTATCACCAATACCTAAAGCTCTACCTCCACAATGAACTAAGAAAAATCCAGCTGGTTTTGTATCCATTTTACTACGAAGTTCTTGCAATGTATTTTTTGTTGAATCAATCAACTCATCTACCGTTGCCTCCAATAGGACAGCAGCTGTTCCAACCGCTAAATGGTTACCAATATTCATAGAACCATCTTCATTTCCAGCCATTGGATGTCTTACTAATGTAATTTTACCTAATGGATCTTTAACTCCTAATGGATGCGTAATAGCTGTAACTAATAGATTACCTCCACTTAGTGCTTCATCTTTTGCTTTAATCCATTTCTTATAAACATCTAAAGCATTTTTACCATTTAACATTTGTAAGCAGCGATTATTCTCAACTTGGGTAATAACAGCTGATTTATCCGTTTCACGATAAGCCCCCGTATAAACATTTTCTATTTCTTTATCTGTATAGAAGAAAGCAACCGCTACGCCATCATCAAAGATTTCATCATTGCAATAAATTTTCCATTTACCTTCTACGGCATCATCAGCAGCACTACCACCAAAGCAAGGTACGGTTCCAATGACATCTTCAATTCCTAGTAGATAATCTTCTTCCTCTTTTGGACTTGCTACCATATAAAAATAATCAGGTGAATAATTTTCATTAGCATTTTCAACAGCAGCTCGTGCTACTTTTCGACCAATTTCTCTAGCATTAGCACCAGCCTTATGGCAAGCAACACCAACTTTCATCGCTTTATCATCAAATACCATCATACCTGAAAAGCCATCATCACTTTTGATAATACCATCATTAGTCATAATCATACCACTACTGGTACAACCAATAATTGGTACATTCTTTAAAATACTTCTAGCGCCTTTTACGACTTCTTTTGGCTCGTTTAAAACAGAAGTATATAACATAGCAAGTTTTGGTTTCATTCCTACACTTGCGCTTTTAGCTGTTTCCACACCAGATGCAAAACTATTTTTTTCGGTACTATAACCTACTTTTGTTCTTAACATTTTCCCATCTCCCTATTCTTTCTATTGTCTTAAATTAATTATACCATCATCTGCTATTTTTTTCGACACCGAAAAAGAAATTTACATAAAAAAACACAATTTCTTGTGTTTATTGTAAAGGCAAGCTGGAATAACTATTTAAATCATAGGAAGCTCTTCTTCCTAACTGATAAGCATAATAACCAGCACTGGCAATCATCGCTGCATTATCAGTACAAAATAGAAATGGTGGAATGGATAGCTTAACACCTAATTGTTCGCACATAGCTTGAGCTGCTTGACGCAATCCTTTATTAGCTGCAACACCTCCGGCAATAATAAGACGGGGAATATGTTCAGTTTCTAAAGCTTGTTTTGTTTTAATAATAATACTTTCTACTGCTACATGTTGAAAAGAGGCAGCTAGATCTTCTTTACGAATTTCATGTCCCAACTGCTGCTCATGATGACATAAATTAATAACAGCACTTTTTAAGCCACTAAAGGAAAAGTTATAACTATGATCCTGTAATGGTAAAGGCAAAGAATATGTTACACTACCCTGACTAGCTAACTGGTCAACTTTAGGACCACCGGGATAAGCAAGCCCCATAACTCTAGCCACTTTATCATAACATTCACCAACGGCATCATCTAATGTGGCACCTAATCGTTCAAAAGTAAGATGATCTGTCATTTTAATAAGTTCTGTATGGCCACCACTTACCACAAGCGCTAATAACGGGAACTGTAACGGTTCTACAAAACTATTAGCATAAATATGTCCAGCTATATGATGAATAGGAATTAATGGTTTTTGATAAATGTAAGCTAATGTTTTAGCTGCTTCTAACCCGATTAATAAGGAACCAATCAAACCTGGCCCTTGTGTTAGGGCAATGGCATCAATCTCTTCCATCGTCATATTAGCTTTTTGCAAACAAGCTTCTAAGACGAATGTAATATGTTTAACATGTTCTCGGCTGGCAATCTCAGGTACAACACCACCGAATTGCTCGTGAATATCAATTTGCGAAGAGATCACCGTAGCAATCTCTTCTGTACCATTTTTAACAATAGAACAACTAGTCTCATCACAACTACTTTCAATTCCTAATATATATATATCTTTCATCTACACTTCACTTCTCATTTCGCTTTTTTATTTTATCATAAAAGTGAAATTCTGGCTACTATTTAAATATTTCTTGTTAAAGCTTTTTTAAAATGTTACATAGAGATTTTTTTAAAATGTTACATTTATTATATAATATACCTCTAGAGAA
>CALVUW010000138.1 GCA_944363695.1 uncultured Bacilli bacterium
TGGAAAAAATAACAACCTTGAATTTATCATCGTTTAGGACGCCTTTAGTAACCGATATGTCACATATGTTTGACTGGTGCGTTGATTTGACAGAGCTTGATTTGAGTACGTTTAATACCTCACAAGTGACTGATATGGACTCTATGTTTAACAATTGTAATTCTTTGACTACACTAAACTTAGGCAACAATTTTGATACTTCTAATGTTACTAGTATGTATTCGATGTTTAATAACTGCGTATCATTAACAAGTCTAGATGTAAGAACTTGGAATACCGCTAAAGTTACGAATATGCAATATTTATTTCAAGGCTGTCAAAAATTAACAAGGTTAGATGTTAGCAATTGGAATACTGGACAGGTAACAAATATGAATTATATGTTTTCTGGCTGTTTATCATTGGGAGGATTAAATTTGAGTAGTTTTGATACTTCCAATGTTACGTCAATGGCTTATATGTTTGCTGGCTTTGCCTACGATCCTGATACAGATACAACTACTGATATGCCAATGAATTTACTAACGATCACTTTTGGTCCTGGTTGGGATACCTCTAAAGTTACGAATATAAGTTCTATGTTCTATTATTGTAACAAGATTATAGCGTTAGATCTAAGTATGTTTGAAACCGGTTATATTCAGTATGCAAATCATACATTTGCTCGCTGTAGTAGTTTACATTCTATTAATTTGAGCAGCGCTACCACTATTTTAACGTTAGAACATTTGTATACATTTAGTGGAGTTAATAATAATATTCAAATTGTAGTAGGTAGTACGGCAGTTCAAAGTTGGGTTAATAGTAGATTAAGTGAAAGCGGTATTACAAATGCAACGGTTACAGTGTCAAGTTAAGCTGAGAAAGGAAGAATAAGTATGAAGAAAAAACAAAAAACGATCATTTTAGCATTGCTTGCTATCCTCTTCTTAGTAATACTAGCAGTAAATTTAATTCCCTCACATGGTGAACCACTGGAAGATGGAATTCGCGTTGCTGAAAATACAGAGTTAACCTATTACCTTGATATTATGTATGATGGAAAGGATAAGTCCCTTACTTCCTCAAGTGATACGGCGATAGCAGAAGTTAATAGTGACTATATTTATATTGAAGATAGGTTACCAGATGGATTGATATTCCTTGGATTTGTAGAAACCTCAGATGGTACCATTGGAGCAGTTAGACGAAGTGATACAAGCCAAAGTTGTGCCGGTTATGTAGTAGGCGGTGTAGATGGTCTACAGTATGATGAAGCTACTAGAATGGTGTCTTTTAGAATTAGTAACTTACAAGCTGGTTGTAAAATAACAGTTGGAATTAGAACCAGGACACCGTTCTTAGGAGAATATAAACGACGTGATTTTTATAATACAGCTTATGGTAGAGAATATGATTTAACAATTAAATCAAATACGGTTCATGTATTTATGGGGCGTGATGATCTTCCATTATATACAGTTAATTATCAATATAGTGGTACAGTACCAGAAAATGCTCCGGAATTGCCAAATGGTGGTTCTTATGCAGAAGGTAGTACAGTTGGTGTAGCCCAAGATCTAACATTAGAAGGCTACGAATTTAGTGGTTGGAGCACATCCGATGTTAGTGTATCAAATGGAACATTTACGATGCCAGGCGGTAATGTTACTTTCTATGGATCCTTTGTAGCAAAAGAAACACATGATGTCATTTATACAGTAACAGGAGAGACGCCAACTGGCTATGAACCGCCACAAACAGCCTCATATGGTGCCGGTGATGACGTTGAGATGGATTCCCTTAAAGCTGGTGATGAAGTAAATGGCTATCGTTTTTCTGGTTGGACAACTACTTCATCCATAGATATTACGGATGGTATATTCCAAATGCCAGAAGAGGATGTCACATTTACGGGAAGCTTTGAGAGAATTAGCTATACCGTTAGTTATCAATTCCAAGGTAGCGTCATACCAGATAATGCTGAAGCCTTGTTGCCACCGTCTCAAGAATACTATCCAGGCGATAGAGTTATTGTAGCAGATGATCCGGAGGCTCCACTTGGTTATAAGTTCTTAGGCTGGTATCAGAGTGAATATTTTGAAATGCCTGCTGCTGATGTTGTAATATATGGTGAATGGATGCAAGAAGTTGGTCAATTTAGTCCAACGATTACGAAACAAATTACGAATCCACAAAGTTCATATAGCAATGGAGAAATAGTTCAATTTGCCATTACCATTACGAATACAGCTGATTTTGCAATACGCGATATCATGGTACAAGAAAATACGGATGGTGCTAATTTTATAGCAGGCGACAACTATACATTATTAAATGAAAAATTTGTTAGAGTACCAACACTTGATGCACATAGTAGTATTACAATACAAGCTACTTATACAGCTGGATCTGATGTGGTAAAAGAAGTAACCAATGAAGTTGAATTAACTGGTGCTATAGCGGATAATAATTACACACTAGATACTAGTAAAGAATATAAGGCTAGTGTTACCTTCACGATTGCTAACATCTCTTTAACCATTAATAAAGTAGATGAGGAAGGTCAACCACTAACTGGTGCTGAGTTTAGTTTATATAGTGATGCAGATATGAACCAATTCGTAAGTAGTGGACTTAACTTTACTCACTTAGAGCCGAACACGACATACTATTTAAAAGAAACGAAAGTTCCAATTGGTTATACAATTTTATCTGAATTACCAACGGTTAATGTTAGCTCCCAAGGTGTTATTACCATAGATGGATATGATGTAACGAATACGAGTGATGGAAATTATCAAGTTACGATTGCTAATGAAAAGATTAATATTTTACCTAATACTGGTGGCAGTGGTAATCTTCCTTATATTGTAATAGGCTTGGTTATTATCATTGCAAGTATTCTTGGTTATGGTATTTATCTGTATAAAAAGAAAGGAGGTAACAAATGATAAAACATAAGATCAAGCAATTATGTTATTGTCTATTTCTAATGTTCCTGTTTGAAGCGATAGATGTGCGAGCAGCCACGATTGACATCACAAAAGAAGCAACCATTACTATTAATTATCGTTATGATGAACTCGCTTTACAGGATGCTTCCATTTCTTTATACAAAGTGGCTGATGTTAGCGAAGGAGGAGTATTAACTTTCTTAGATGATTTTATATCAGTAGCTCCTACTGATCCGGATTCCCTTACTTCTTCGCAATGGAGTGATCTAGCTGCGCAACTTGCTCAAGAAGTAAAAAATAAAAATATTGCTTATGATCAAAATCAAATAAGTGATCAATTTGGAAAAGTAGTGTTTGAGCAAGTACCAGTAGGCTTATATTTAGTGACAATGGATGTCATCACTATTGGAACTTATGAATATGATGCTGCTCCATTTGTTATTCAAGTACCAACGTACAACGAAATAGAAAACTATTTCATGTATGACATAACGTCGGTTGCAAAAACTGATGCACATCTAATTCCAGAGGAACCGGAAGAACCGTTACCTTCCCCTGATACTTCTGATAAGGTGGTAGGATATATTGGCTTATTTATTCTATCATTTGTTGGAATTATCATTATAAGTATTATTGTTATCAAATATCAAAAGAAAAGGAGTAAAAAATGAAAAAGAAAATATTGTATGTAATTACTATAATGGCTATTTTCTTAACGAGTGTTTTACCAGTATCTGCTGCTACAGAGATCACAGTTGATGATGGTAGAGCTGGTACGACAGACCCTAATAGCCGTTATATTACCAATCAAGCTACTCTTACGATTGAACAAGTAGTAGCAAATGATGTATTAACTGCTTATAAGATCTTAGATGCTTATTATAATAGCAGTACAAATGTAATTACGTATGAATTTACGGATGCATTTAAGGCTTTCCAAGCTAGTACTAGTAATAATACCTATAAAAATATGACGTTAGCTCAATATTATGAACTAACAAGTGGTAATATTACGGATGGTAGTACTCAATCACAAAGTACATTAGATCAGCTAGCGAGTGCTTATGCCGGCTATGTAAGACAAAATTCTGGAACGGTTACAGGAACAGATTTAGTTACTAGTGGTACGAATGCAACAGCAACTCTTGATGCAGGCTCTTATTTAGTGTTACCAAAAACAACGAATAAAGTATATGCTGTTATGGTAGGTAACCTTGACTTTAGTGCTAGTGGTACTAGTTGGCAATTAAATAATGCCACAATTGTTGCAAAGGCTAGTGATGCAGGACTTACTAAAACCGTAGAAACTGGTCACTATAATGACAATACTGCTTCTGCTACAGTAGGAGAAGAATTTACGTATACGGTAACAGCAACAGTGCCACGTTATCCAACGAATGCTACTAATAAAACTTACATTATTACCGATAGATTTAGTACAGGTTTAACTTTTAGTGGTATTAATAGCATTCAAATGAAAGATGGTGATGTTACACTCACAACAAGAGATAATGCCATTTATGATGCTGAAGATAATCAAGTGGCAACTCTACAGTTTCAAGCTAATACGCTTACCATTAATATTAATGTAGATTATGTAGATTCAACTACTTTAACGGTAACATATAAAGCAAGTATTAATGAAAATGCTGTTTGTGGTGATCCAAATAGCAATACAGCAACATTAACTTATGCCAATGACCCATATGGTGAAGGAACTTATACAACTCCAGAAGATGATGGTAAAGTGGATGTTTATACCTATGGTATTGAAGTATTTAAATATATCAATGGTGAAATGAGTTCTCCACTAGAAGGAGCAACATTTGATGTATATTCTGATGCAGATTTAGATAATAAAGTTGGTACGATTACAACTGGTGCAGATGGATATGGTAGATTAGAAGGCGTAGCTGCTGGTACTTATTATTTAAAAGAAACTAGTGCTCCTCCAGGATATTCATTATTAAATGATGCCGTAGAAGTAGATGTATTTGTTACCGGTTCTACAGCTGGTACAGCAGCAGGCCATTATCGTGTTATTGTTCCAAATACGAAAACAGGTGTTTTACCATTTACTGGTGGTACTGGAACAATTGTGTTTACAGTAGCTGGTTTAGCAGTTATTGGTGGAGCTTTCTATTTTGTTTATCGTAGAAAAAATAAAAGGACACCTGCTAAATAATTAGTGTGTTGAAGAAAACATTACAAAGAAATTTTCCTATTATTCTATTTTTCTTCCTGTTTTTTATCGGATTGGCAGTTATGCTTTATCCAACTATCATTAGTATGATGAATGCTAATGCTTCTGATCAAGTAATAGAAGAGTATGAGGCGTCTGCTACAAATTATAGTAATAATGAAAATGAAGCGTTATTAGAGGCTGCAAAAGTTTATAACGCTTCATTAACGCCTCATACCATAACGGATATGTTTACAAATCCGCAAGATGAGTCAGTAGAATATCAAAATATTTTAAATGTGGATCAAAAAGGAGTAATGGGTTATATTTCGATTCCTAAGATAGATGTGAAATTACCCATCTATCATGGTACAAGTGCCAAAGTGTTACAAAAGGGTGTTGGTCATGTCGAAGGAAGTTCATTTCCGATAGGTGGTACCAGTACCCATGCTATTTTATCGGCCCATCGTGGTTTGCCATCTGCTCGTTTGTTTACGGATTTAAATCAGTTGCAGATCGGTGATATGTTCTTTATCTATATTTTAGATGAAGTGTTAGCTTATCAAGTGGATCAGATTGTAACAATTGAACCGGATGATACAAGTGAGTTAGTATTACAAGAAGGCCAAGATTATGTAACATTAGTAACCTGTACTCCGTATGCGATAAATACTCATCGTTTATTGGTGCGTGGTAGACGCGTTGCTTATGATCAAGCGGTAGTGGTTAATACTAAAGTAGAGAAAACATTATCAGCATCTGATTATATTTTCTACGTTGGTATTGTGGCTGCTTTCCTTTTACTAGGCGGAGCGCTACTATTGCAACATCAGATGAAGAAGAAAGCTGAATACAATAAGGAAATAGAAGAATTGGAAATTATTTAAAGAAGGTAATTTACATTACTTTCTTTTTTTGTGTTAGCTTATTTTTTACTAAATGTAAAATTTAAAATAAAAAAAGAACAAATTTTGAAAAAAGCCTTGTTTTTCAAGGACTCCTATGCTAAAATTAAATACGTGTGACTGCTTAGATGTGAGAGGTTGCTGATACGCCAGGTTAAGTTGTTAACTAG
>CALVUW010000139.1 GCA_944363695.1 uncultured Bacilli bacterium
CGCGCGGTCGAAGCTGATGCTTTCCAGACCGGAATACCGGCTGTAAAGATCCTCGTAATCGGTAAATTGAATCAATTCCTTTGCTTTTTCCAGAAGATAGCCGATCCGAAACGCGAAGGCGCCGCTGTTCCAAAGAGCCCCCTGGCGGATATATTCAGCCGCTTCCGCTGCTCCCGGCTTCTCTTTAAATGCTTTTACGCCGGAAATATGGCCAGCATTGTTTGGAACGATATATCCATATTTTTCATTCGGACCAGCGGGGACAATCCCAAGCAGCGCAAGATTCGCTTTCCCATGCTCGATAATTTCTGCCATTTCCAAAAGTGTTTCAAAATATTCATTTCCCACATAGGCGTCCACTGGACAAGCGACTGCAACGCTGTCTTCTGGAAGCTGCTGTACATCCCGAAGATAAGCGGCTGCCAGAACAGCTACAGAAAACGTATTTTTCCGCATCGGTTCCATACAAATATCAACGCTGGAACCCATCTGATTGTGGATAACCGATGCCTGCGCCTTTGTAGCAGCAACGGTTATTTCAGCAGAAGGATCCACTTCTTGAATCTGTCTGCAGGTACGCTGAAAAATCGATTCATAGGAACCATCCGCAGTCTTTAAAATTTTAATAAACTGGCTTGACCGAAGGTCATTCGTCAAGGGCCAGAGCTGTTTTCCGGAAGTGCCGGAGAGGAGAATGATGTTCATAGCAAGTAAACTGCCTTTCGAAATATTTTCTCACGTATGTAAAAATAATTAGGTAATTGGTAGAGCCAACCATTTCTGCAGATATAGAATTAGTGGTTAATCGATTTATTAAATCCTATCTTCACTGTCTTTTACCTACAGTCATGCTATCATTGCATCCAAAATATTGTAGAAAAGTAGCATTAGGTAATGCAATCCTAATTTACACAATACTTCAACTGTTTCTTTAAAATTAGAATATATAGCGCAAACAAAGATAATCGTTAATAAATTCCTATTATTGGCGTGTATAAACATTCTATAATATTTTTATTTGTTAAAGAATAGTATAAATCAATATTGCTGGTTCTAGAAATAATAGAATTATATTCACTATTATACATTTAGTTTTTTGATTCAACAATTTTATATTTTCGTGGAATTGAAATATATGATAATGTACGGTCTAAGCTATTAATCTGATTAATTAGCCAATCGTCAGCGTCGCTTAGTGAAGTGTAATTATTTAAGAGCTCTTCTCTATTTTCAGAAGAAGCCAGAATTTTTCTCACATATCCATCACTTCCTTTATAAATAATAGGAGACTCAGTAATGAAATTATATCCTCCATCTTGATGCGTTACTCTACTATTAAATGTGGAATATAAAGGGTTATATAATGAAGGTGCATAGTCTAAAATGGATTTAGCAATTGGGGTCATCTCTATATAGTCAGTATTGGAAGCGAGATGAGGATTATATCTAAAAACAATGGATCCTGTCAAAAATATGCCAAAGCAAAAAAGGCATCTAATTATTCTTCTAAAAATATTTGTAGCCAACAGTGAATCATAATTAACAATTACAGCAAATATTAATAAAACAGAGTTCCAAGCATTATACCTAGCAATTCCGGACATCCCACAATTTACATGAGTCATAATTGAATATAATAACATATTCAGTAAAAATGCGATTATTAATAGGAGATATTTTGAATAACGTCTAATAGTTGCTATAACTAAAAAAAAGAATGCCAATACAAACAAAATAGTAAAATATGGGAGAATGCCAAAATTCAAATCAAATAAATATGCTAAAAATCTGGAAAAAATCGATTCAGATCCACGAATAAAACTACTATTTGAAGCTGTTAAGTTTATATGACCCGTGTTATAATAGTTATAAATCATCGGGATTATGCCTATGATATAGCAAAAGCCATACTTTATTATATTGGGGCAAAGAGAATACCAATATTTCTTCCATGATACAAGATTATCTTTGGATTTAATAATTATGCAAAAGTATTCAAATACCATTATAATTCCAACAGACATAATAGTCGGATTCAATGTTCCGGCAATAGAGATATAAAAAGCAGCTAGTTTATTCCAGGTATTATGCCAACAAGTCAATCCAATTATGAGCATCGAGTATATATACACTTCAGCAGATATCCAACTAATATAAAAAATAATTGGATTGATACTTAACGCGAGAATCAATAGAAATTTTTTTTGATCATCTACATTTAATCTATATAATACAAATATTAACGAAATGGCAAAAACAGTAAGATTAGTATAGCAGAAAGCATAGATAAGAGGCAAATTTAATATTTTTAGTAGTAATACCATTGGGATGCAGCTTAAAGCATATGTCGGAAAATACCAAGACATTTCTCCGCTTCTCGATCTTGTTGTGTAGCCAGATAAACTGTAACCATCAATAGAATCAGCCCATTCTGGGAAGAGTTGCTTATAAGCAGATATGTCTTCATTAGATATACTGAAATTGTGATCATTAAAAATCGAAGCAACGGGAAGACTATAGTCATCCCATTCCCCAATAGGGATAGGTTCATTGACAGAGCAGATAATTAATAAAATCGAGCAAAAAAATATTAAATATATACCTGTAGTTTTTCTATAATTAATCTCCATTATTTAACTTTCTCCTATCATCCCAGTCTTCTATATTATTGCCTTTGACAATAAATGCTTTGACAGCAATATGTGCTAGATAATGATCAGATTCGGAATCAGAATAAAATTTATCAATAATATCATCAGGATACTTTTCTTCAAAGCGACGTCTTTTTTCCCTTCCATAACAATTGTTGCTTTTGAATTTTCCTGTTTTAATATCAACTTCCGAAGCAATTAAATTTGATATATTCATTCTATTGCATATTTCATTGAGTAGAAAATCAGGAGATGCTGATATAATTAAGTCATCGTCTTTTTTCTGATTTAAATACCAGCTTTTAATCTTATATTGATTAGTATTCCAGAAAGTTTTTACATCATTTTCAGGTAAATTAAGTGATTGCAGAAACGAGAAAAATTCTTCTTTAAATTTGAGTTTACTGAATATGCAAAGCTTATATTTGATCAGTGCAAAAATCTGGGAGGGTAAGTATACAACAACTTGGGGATGCTTCTTTAGGCAAAACAAGAAAAAATCTATACTACAATCTCCGTCATAAATTGTATTATCAAAATCATATACATTCATAGGCCACCTTATAACACATATAAAAGTAAGAAAATACACAAGGCATACAAAATAATAATCCCTACCAAAATGTAGTCATGCAAAATAACTTCAGTAGGATCGCCATCATACTTTTCGCGCATTCCCTCTATATCATAACTATAGCGCATGAGCAGAATAATAAATATCGGAACAGTCCAGACTATTTTTTTATTCATCATATCCAATGTCCACAAAGCATAGAAAACATTAGCAAGTGCTACACAAACATACATATTTTTATCCAAGAAGGGAATGCTGTAATATTTTAATACATTACGAGTACTAGTCTGCTTATGTAGCTCATTTCTGCGTTTTCCTAATCCCATGTACAGGCTGCCGGAAACTATTACTAAATACATCCATTGGGAAATTGGAATTTCTGTAATAAATCCGCCATAGAAAATTCTAATGACAAATCCCGCTGCTAAAATAACAATGTCAATAATCGGCCTATTTTTTAATCCAATACTGTATAATAAGTTCAAACAAAAGTATAAGATTAAGCAAAGCGATCCGGCTATATTTCTTAAATATGCTGTAAATATAGACGTTATCACTAAACATAGAATCATAATAAATAGTGCAGTTAGTGGACTGACTTTTCCACTGGCTAATGGTCTAAACTTTTTGGTTGGATGTAATCTATCATTTTCAATATCTCTGTAATCGTTAAAAATGTAAATAGATGATGATAATAAACAAAAGCAGACGAATCCAAGTATAGCTCTGTAAAGTTTTTGGCCATTAAAAATTTCCCCTCCAAAAAACATTGGAATAAAAATTAATAAATTTTTGAT
Source organism: uncultured Bacilli bacterium (assembly GCA_944363695.1). Taxonomy (GTDB): domain Bacteria; phylum Bacillota_I; class Bacilli_A; order RF39; family UBA660; genus Onthousia. The sequence goes on from CALVUW010000139.1 coordinate 4,023, forward strand.
ATAATGCTTTATGCGAAGTAAATCAAAATATTTTTTCAAGCTGCGCTCTCCATTTGTATAATTTTTTATTATAGAGTAAAACTAAATAGTACATATATATTTAATATAGACAATATCATTAACTATGAAATCAAACATTTATAAAGGCTACGGGTAATTTCATCAGCAGAATTTATTCATTCATACCGGATTCTGAAGAATCATTTATTAGAAATATATAGCATGCCTCCATAAGTCTATCATTTATTTTGATTACAACTCTTTTATGAGTTCTTCCGTAAGCCATTGTACACATTTGGATTCATTTGAAAAGTAATTGCATGCAATAAAACTAGCAGTTTTCTTTAATTTTAAATAAGTGATATTCGGTTCGTTATGTAAAATAGAGAGGATAGCTTTTTTATACTCTTCTCCGATATTGTGTAGAGACAAATGGTTATGTACATAACTTACCCCATTCTTACCCATTTGTATTCTAAGTTTCTCACTATTTAGAAGTTTATCTATTGCATCGTAGATATCATTAATTTCACTTTTCGAGTTATACGGTATTTTGATACAGCATGAATCTGGAAGTTCCGAAAAAGCGCCAATATCCGTCACAATACATGGTTTCCCTTTCCCAAGTATATGAGATAATGTTCCGGAGGTCTCACCACCATAGGGATAACGTAAATTAATGCAAATATCAGCGATTTCAATATATTCTTCAAAAGTTTTCAGTTCAGTATATCCCGTGAGCGTAACCATTTTTTCAAGATGATTTTCTTTTATAACTTTATTTATTTCAGTTTCTTGATCAGCATCGGCTTTTCCAACAATAAAATAGTGAAATTTTTTTTGTGGGTATTTTTTTACAATTTGGGAAAAGGCCATTAAGGCACAGGTAATTCTTTTTGTAACTGTAACAAATCCAAACGATGCAAAAACAATTTCATCATCTAATTGATATTTTTGACGCAATTTTAATGGCTCTGGGGAGGATATTTCCAACTCAGCAAAGTGGGGTATTACAAAAATACGTTTTGAAAAATCCTGCTCTAAGATTCCTAGGGCAGAATATATACTATGGACAATTACACCTTTAGCAGGCTTGAGTAAATATAAATTGAACGGATTTTCTTGATCCTCCATATTAAAAGTACTATTTACTTCACAGTTTTGGTCACAATAGTTCTGCATCTTTTTACTTAAAAAAGAACGCAAATACCCAAGCTTAAAATCGTGCAAAACAATAATCCCCGGATACTGTAAAGCATATGGTACCATATATGTATGGTCTGGATTGTTTCCAATTTGGTATATAATTGCGTCATAGTTCTCATGCCTTTTGGAAAATTCGGTGTGCACATAAATGTTATTTTTGGATGAAATAACGTTTGAATTCGGAATATAATTAGCGTCTATATAAACATCTATTTCGAAATACTGACTTAATTCACAAATAATTTTAACACTGTAATCTGCTATTCCGTTTTGTAAGGGGGGCAATGGCGTAAACATTGCTATCCTAAATTTTCTGTTTTCAGTATGTGTGTTTTGCAATGATGCAAAAATATCTTTGCATATTAGGTCATATGCCTCAGAAAGCCTTTCATAATCTTCTGCAATATTTGAAATGCTTTCCAATTGGGATATTTTGTGCTCTAGGAACTCCAATAATTTGCCCTGATAATTTACAACCTGATATAAATTATCGGCCAAATTACTTTCAGGTGTATTCCTTTTAAGTTCCACCCATGCGTTATACGCATACTCTTTTTTTATACATAAACTGTCATTAAAGTCAAAATTATTTATTAGATCATATGCTTCTATGCTATTAGCAGTTTCGGGACTATACTGCCTTATATACGTAATAATGTGTTTTTTAAGAAGCTGAGTTTTTCGCTCTGAATATTTATCCGACTTCATACTGTCTCCCTTAAAATCTAAGGAAAATTATTATTCTCCTTCTATAACACTACGATACGCTGATTCCCATATATTCATTAAACGTTCAGTTGAATATTTGGTTTTATATGTGCAATATGCATTAGAGGCAATTTCGCTTCGATATTGTGAACTATCTAAAAGTGAAATTACTTTTTTTGCAAACTCTTCTGGTGTATCACCAATTAGCACATCATAGTCAGCTGTGTATTCTAATCCTTCAACACTTAATGAAGTTGCTACGACAGGCAACATAGAGGCCCATGCGGTTGGATTTTTGAGCCGTACGCCAGCGCCAATCCAAATTGGAGAAATAAACACTTTACTCTGATGAAGAAATGGCCGTTCATCCATTACAGTGCCCCAAAAAGTAATATAACGATTAGATTTTATAAGCTTTAGCATTTCTTGATCAGGTTGTCCTGAACCTGCTATTTCCAATTTAACCTTTGGATATTTTAATTGTATTTTGGGCAAAACTTTTTTTATAAACCATTCTAACGCTTGTGCATTTGGATACCAATTCATACTGCCAATAAAGAATAGATCAAATTTTTTCTCTATATTATCGGGAGGTAAATAATCTTCATCATTGATTCCAGCTCCTGATGGAACATAAAATGTTTTGGTTGTGGTTAAATCCATAATTTTCTTTTGCTCTATAGGGGAAATGCAAAATATTGCATCAAACCATTGAAAAATGTTTTCTTCCCACTCCTTCAATGTTTGATATTCTTTCGTTAATGATTGAATTTTTTCGGGGTTCTTTGCAT
>CALVUW010000140.1 GCA_944363695.1 uncultured Bacilli bacterium
TGATATTTAGCCTTGTCCGACGCGACTTGAAAGGCAGATATAAGGGATCTGTTTTAGGCTTTTTTTGGACATTTTTAAACCCTCTGCTACAGCTTTGCGTATATACATTAGTGTTTTCAGTGATTATGAGGAATAATATTGAACAATACTATTTATTTTTATTTATTGCTCTAATTCCATGGATTTTTTTCAGTACCAGTGTGTCTGGGGGGGCGGGCTGTATATGGGCGCAACAGGATATGGTTAAAAAAATATATTTTCCAAGAGAAGTATTGCCAGTGTCTTATGTGACAAGTCAATTCGTTAATATGTTGCTTTGTTTTATTGTTATTTTTTGCGTACTTATTTTTTCTGGCAGAAATCTCAATTTTATGGCATGGTTATTTTTACCTCTAATTATGATAATTGAATATATTCTTGCCCTCGGAGCTGCTTTCGTCTCTTCAGCTATCACCGTTTATGTACGCGATGTAGAATACATACTTGGGATTGTAACCATGGCCTGGCAATTTCTGACCCCGATATTATATTCTTTGGAGCAAGTACCTGCACAAATAACACCAGTATTTTATTTGAACCCTATGACATCCATTATAATTGCATATCGTGATATTCTTTATTATGGCCAATACCCCAAATTAGAAACTCTAACACAGGCGATATTTTTTGGCTTAACCTTATTAATCATCGGAGTGCTAGTTTTCGGGAAATTGAAGCGTCACTTTGCGGAGGAATTATAATGAGACTAGGTAATGCAATTGAAGTTAATCATGTAACGAAATGCTTTAAAGTATATTTAGATAAAGGACGGACACTGAAAGAAAAAATTCTATTTCAAAATCGTAGAAAGTATGAAAAAAGAACAGTTCTAAATGATATTAGTTTTTGCGTAAAGCGCGGGGAAGCAGTAGGATTAATTGGACAAAATGGTTGTGGAAAAAGTACAACATTAAAATTACTTACAAGAATCATGTACCCTGATTCTGGGACAATAGAAATGGACGGGCGTGTATCTAGTTTAATTGAGTTAGGTGCTGGTTTTCATCCGGATATGAGCGGTAGGCAAAATATATACATTAATGCATCTATTTTCGGATTAACGCGTAAAGAAATTGATGCAAGATTAAATGATATTATAGCTTTCTCTGAATTGGAAGAATTTATTGATAATCCTGTCCGTACTTATTCTTCTGGTATGTATATGCGCCTTGCCTTCTCTGTGGCTATTAACGTAGATGCCGATATCTTATTGATTGATGAAATACTTGCGGTTGGCGATGCGAATTTTCAATCAAAATGTTTCCAAAAAATGTTTGAATTAAAAAAAAGAGGGATCACAATCGTTCTGGTCTCTCATGATTTGCAAAGTATTGAAAAAATATGCGATCGCTCAATTTGGATCGATGGAGGAGAGATACGGGAAGAAGGCCTTCCTTTTCACGTAAACAATAAATATCTGAAATATATGGAACGAAAATCTGATAAGGATAGTAGCGAGGAGAGTTTTTATACTAAACCAAATGCTTTAACTATCGATTCCAAACTAGAGAGTTGGGGAAATAAGAAGGTATATTTCAAAGAAGTATATCTAAGAAATTATCATGGAAATTCTTCAGAAAATGATATTATAAACAGTGAAAGCGAGTTGGTTATAGAATTAGTTTTGGGTGTAAATATAAATGTAGAAAAATGCATGATTGGTATCGGCATCAATTATAATATGGGGAATATGATATTTGGAACAAATACAGATCTGGAACAAGTACAAGTTCCTAATATCAGAGATTTTAAGAAAGTACTATTTTGCATACCACATATCCATCTTATAGAGGGAGACTATTCATTACATGCATCAATTACTGATGGAAAAACAGATATATATGACTGGTATCCAATAATTAAAACATTTCACATTAATAATGAGCAAAAGTTTGTTGGAACGGTGTTTCTAACACATAATTGGAAATTTGAATAAAGAATATAAGAAAAAGTATGCGGAAAAAATCAAAAAGATATTGAAGGTTTTAATAAATTCTCTTATTTTAACTCAAAAAATGGGCAAGCCAAGACTATATCTCTTGGATATGTATGGCATTTAATATAATTATATACTTGTGGATTTTTCTTGGAAAGAAATTGTTTCTATAGTAGAATATTTTAAATTTATCAAAATACAGCAACGAAGGAGGAGAATAATGTGTGGAAAACAATATAATAACTTATAATGTTAATTTCAATGAGGATCAGATTAAACAGTTATATCTACTGATTTCGGGTGAAAAAAGATGCGCGGTTTCCATGGAAGAAATGGTTCAATATATTAGCCAATATGCAAGTTCCATAGATCCAAGGTGTGTTATTTCGACCTGTGAAGATGTAAAAGCAATTTATTCCTCCTTGTTAAATCGTATCCCAACTGATGAGGAATACGGTTATTATACGGGGAAAAATACAATTGAGTATGTTTTATGCAAAACATATTTATCTAAGGAACATCAAACCCAGAAGGAAACCTTTGTGTCGGCAGCAGATATGCATAAAATTTTGCTTTCGCTTTGTGGACAAGAAGATACACGCTTATTAGAAGAAATTGCCAACAGAAATATCACTTGCAACAGTCTAGTAAATCAATTGTTAAATTATGATGAGTTTGCACAACGCATTCGCAAAACAGCTGTGGTTACAAAGAAAGATATTTTAAATGCTTATAGGCAATTATTAAGACGAGAACCAACGAAGCAGGAAATTGAATACTATATTGCCCAACGGGTAAATCGAAGATTTTTTTTAGAAACTGTATTTGATTCCAATGAATCATACCAAATTAGAGAAAACGAGAATCTAGATAGCCATATCCGCTTTGGTATTTCCTGTTATCAAGCGTATGGAAATACTTATGAAATTGTTTTTAACAATGAAATGAATGATGAGATTACAAACGCTGTACGAGATGGTAATTTTTTGTGGGAAGAAGAAAAAGCATATATCGACTTGCTTCCAGATAGTGGAACATTTGTTGATATAGGAGCCAATATTGGGACTATATCACTAATGCTTGGAGCGAAGGGGTGGCACGGTCTTTGCTTTGAGGCTTCTCGTTGCAATGTGGAATGTTTAAATAAAAGTATTCGATTGAACAATTATTCAATTGATGTGGAAAATGTAGCAATCGGTGACGAAAATAAAACTATAGCATTCATAGAAAATGGGCCATGGGGAAGTATCAAGAACGAACTTGTAGAGTATGATTTACAATTTGGAATGCATGCATTTCAGGGCGGTATCAAAGAAATAAAAGTTCCTGAAATAAGTTTAGATACATGGGAAAAAAATAATGCGAATAGACTTCATTCAATTGAATTTATTAAAATGGACATTGAGGGCTCTGAATTTTTCGCTCTATGTGGAATGAAAGGATTTTTAGAGGGTTATTCTTATCCGCCAATTTTAAGCGAAGTCAACGGCTACAATCTATTCACTTATGGAATACGCCCGCTTCAATTGTTTAAGCTATTTAAGGAAATTGGTTATATTCCATATAAACTGGATGGGGACAAATTAAGGGAATATATAACTACCAATTTTCAGTTTCCTATATACGATAATTACCTATTCTTGCATAAAAACACGCAATTGCTTCAAGATTATATTAGCAGTGAACCTATAATATACGATAACTTAGGCATGATCAGCATGATTGCAGACGGAATAGTAAACGGATGGTCACAGCAGCAAAAGCATCTGATCTATACATTGCAAGATTTTCCTGAATTATATGAAGAGCCACAAATCCAAGAAGCACTGCATTACTGCCTGTCTATGAATGACTTTGCACTGCAAACTGCTGTCCGCTGGTATAAGGAGAAAACACAAGATGAAATCTAAAATTGATTGGTATATTAGTGAAAAATACATTGATCTTCTATTATATTTAAAGCATAAAAGTGAACACACAGAAATGAATTTTGATTTCACTGAATCGTTGCAAGGAACAGAGGAACCCATCACATTAAAGAAATGGATAAAGTACAGATTAGTCCATAGTCGTTTTAAACAATGTAGAATTGGACAAGTTATGCTGAGCCTAAAGCGCAAGTTAGGCATTAAATTCTATTAGAGGAGAAGCTATGAAAATATTAATTTTGAGTAATTATATGATTTGTCCACCAATAAGTGGAGGTGCGAAACGTTTTCTTGCTCCAGTTTTAAATCTGAAAGCGGATATTCAGTACTCCTTTATATATATGAGTTATTCCTCAGATGAAATATCAAAAAATAAAAAATATTTGGAATCCCTTGAGAATGTAGATTTCACTCAAGGAATATTAACTAGTGAATCGTTTCAATGGGATTGGAGGAATATACCAGAGGGTGTCCCACCAATCGTATGGTACACAATGAATCGAAATTTCCTTACTGCAGTTGAAACTCATTTAAAAACATACAATTATGACATAATTCAAGTTGAACATTCGCAGTTTGCTTGGATTGTTCCTAAAATACGTTCTCTTTGTAATAATGCGAAAATAGT
>CALVUW010000141.1 GCA_944363695.1 uncultured Bacilli bacterium
CAGGGCCAGCTCACCGTCGGGGTCGAACCGGCCGTCCCCCACGCCCGCCATCAGGCCGGCGTCAGAGGCAGTGGTGATGAAGGTGCGGCCCCAGTGGCTGACGATGTCGCTGAAGGCCTGGGCGCCCTCCCGCACGGTGATGACGCCGTCGGCGCCCTTCACCAGCCGGTACTCCTTGGAGATGGTATAGCCGTGTCCGTCGTTGAAGTCCACCCGCAGGGTGTGGCTGCCCACAGACAGGCTGTCGGTGTCCAGCACATACTGGTTGGGCGCGGAAGTGGGATTGGCCACATTCACCCCGTCCAGATAGTAGGAGGCGTTGACATTGAAGTTGTAATAGGTGCGGGCGTAGGCCCCCAGCACCAGGTCCCCGTCCACCTTTTCATTGAACTGACTCAGGGGGATGTAGGTGCCGGCGGTGTCCTGCCCCGGCTTGATGAGGGAGGGGTTGTTGGCCACGGCGGACTCCACGCCGCTGAGGATGGAGCCGGTCATGCGGTAGTCATTGCTGTCCTGGAGGCGGTCAAAATAGACGATGGACTTCACCTCGGGGAACACCATGGTGAGGGTGGAGTACAGCTTGGATGCCTGACGCACGGCGTAGCTCTCCCCCTGGGTCCCGTTCTTGATGGCGCCGCCCTCGGTGACCGCCACGGGCTTTCCGTGCTCCCGGGCGAACTCCACCAGCCGGCGGGCGTTCTCCACCGGGTCGGCAAAGCGCTCCAGGTGGGAGTACTCCAGCCAGTCCCAGGCGGTGGAGGTGGTGCTGTCATAGTTGAAGTACAGGGACATGCCCACCCAGTCCACATACTCGTCGCCGGGGTAATACATGTCGATGGTCTCGTTCCAGCGGCAGGTGTAGTTGGGGGACCACACCAGCTCCACATTGGGGGCCAGCTGCCGGGTCATGTTGGCGATGTAGCGGTAGGCGGCGATATACTCCTCCGGGGTGACGGTCCAGGTCTCCCAGATGTCCATCTCGGCGCCCACCCGCATGATGACGGGGGTACGCAGGCCGCTGAGATAGTTCAGGGTGGTGCGCAGGCTCTCGTCATAGGTGCCGGTGGGCACCTTCCGGGCGGTGTCGCCCTGATAGAGGAAGTTCAGGTTGATCTGGATGATCCCCTCGCCGGTGTCCAGCGGCTCGATGATATAGTCAAAGCCCTCCGCCGTCTCGGTCTCCAGTTCTACATACACCGCGGCCACACTGTAATTGCCCGAGGTGACCAGGTTGCCCTGAAAGATACTCCCGTAATAGGTACCGGAGGATGCAGCAGCAGAGGAGCCGTAGGTCTCATTCTGGGTGTAGGACACGGCATACACCTCTGCCAGGGGCTCCATCACATCCAGATGGGCGTCGCAGCGGATGATGATGTCCTGGTAGTCGCTGCCGTTGTCGGTGAGGTACTGGCACACCTCCCGGAGCTTCAGGGTATTGTCGATGGCGGCGTCATAGTCCCCCGCCGACTCAAAGTACTCCGACTCCAGCCGCTCAAAATACACCCTGCACAGGTGGTCGGCGATCTCCACCGACATGGGATAGTCGGAGTAGAAGTCGATCAGCGCGTCGCCGGTCTTCAGGATCTGATCCTTGTTGCCGGACTCCACCGCATTGGCGTAGTCCTCCCAATACGGCCACCAGCCGTTGGGCAGATTGTCGGTATCTGCCGAGGCGGCCACAGGGAACAGCCCCGTCACCAGCATCACGGCGCACACCAAGCCGGCCAGGCCGCGGCGCCACAGCCGCCCGGTCCCCTTCTGTCTTTTTCTCATGCTTTCACGGTCCTTTCCTCTTTCCTTGTATTTTTTCTTCTCTGGTGCTACTATTTTTCATTTTATCACAGGATGCCCATCACTTCAATATGCTGGCAGCATAGTGTTTTCCAAAAAAACCCAGCCCCTGCTGGAAGCGGGGGCTGGGGTCCGATTCAGATCAGGTTCTTTTCTGTCTCCTTGCTGAACAGGTGCACCAGGGAACTGGGGAAGGTGAAATGCAGCTGGGTCCCATGGGGGATGCCGCCGTGATAGGCATCGGGCAGGTCGCTGGTGGACACCCGCATCACCACATCCTTCAAGCCTCCCTCTTCTCCGGAGGTGACGGGCTGCCCCACCGCCACATGGAGGTGCAGCTCGCTGCCCATCATCTCGGACACATCCACCTTGCCGCTCATGGTGTCAAAGCTCTGGTCCCGGACGAAGTTGATGTGCTCTGGCCGGATACCCAGGATAATGTCCTGGGCCGGGGTGGACTTGGCGCGGAGCTTCTCCTGGATGCTCTCAGCCAGGGCCACCTTGGCCCCTGCGCAGGTCACATAATACTCCTCCCCCTCCCGCAGCAGCTGGGCGCCGAAGAAGTTCATCTGGGGGGTGCCGATGAAGCCGGCCACGAACACATTCACCGGGTGCTCGAACACCTCCTGGGGGGTGCCCACCTGCTGGATGAAGCCGTCCTTCATGATGACGATCCGGTCCCCCAGGGTCATGGCCTCGGTCTGGTCGTGGGTGACATAGATAAAGGTGGTGTTGATACGCTGTCTGAGCTTGATGATCTCAGCGCGCATCTGGTTGCGCAGCTTGGCGTCCAGGTTGCTCAGCGGCTCGTCCATGAGGAAGACCTGCGGCTCC
>CALVUW010000142.1 GCA_944363695.1 uncultured Bacilli bacterium
ATCTTATTAGATAGATATACAACTTCTAGTTTAATTTATCAATCAGCATTAATTGAAGATATTGAAGAGCAGAAAAAGTTTGTAGACTACGTTATTGATTTTGAATATAATAAAATTGGAATCAAGGAACCAGATAATGTTATATTTTTACACGCACCATTTGATTTGGTTACTGAAATGAGAAATGCTAGAAAACAAAACGAAGGAATAACTAATGATATTCATGAAAGTAATTTGGATTTTATGAAAAAAGTATATGAAAGTGCTATGTTTATTGCAGACTATCTTTCTTGGGATAAAGTACAATGTAATGATGGCAATAAAATGAGAAAAATAGATGATATACATGAAGAAGTATATAGTTTAGTAAAAAGGAAAAGGAAATAAGTGGCAAAATTATTGCAACTTTTTTCTTTTGATGGTAAAATTTATTTAGTGATTGATTCAAATCAATCGTCTTTATGCAAAAGTTGTAGATAACTACGACAACGGCACCATTGGGAAATCTGTTCGAACTATTCGAACTTTAAATATAAATATCAACTCAAATTGGGTTGATTTTTTTCGTTATATGAAAGGTCATCCTAAAAAGAGAGGATGGTGTTTATGATAAATATTATTAAGCAAGAAATTACATTTGATGAATCTTTAAAACAAAGACTAGAATTTATATGTGAGTTTTCACATACTACTCCAACATTTATAAATGGTAGTATTCATAAGGTTGCAAAAACCAACTTGTCTTATATAGAACCTCACAAGATAATCATTAAAGGTATAACATTTCTTGCTTTTAATTATTCTAATGAGATTTATATTAAGAATTTATCACAAAAGATTAAAATATCAGAGTTAGAAGATTATCTAAAAGGCATTTAATTTGGTAATAATTGACATTTCTAAAGAAAGTGATAGAATATTCATCAAGAGATTTCAGGTCTATTTGAGGGGGTAAATAGATGAGAAAAATGGTAATTTATAATAAATTAAACCTTAAGAGGTGTCAGCAGTATTAAACACTTAATACTTTTGGCACCTTTTTTGTTAAGAATTAAAGGGAGATGATAATAAATGGAAGAAAAGAAATTATGTGGACTTTATATGAGAGTATCAACGGAAGACCAAGCCCGTGAGGGCTTTAGCCTACCAGAACAAAAAGAACGATTAGAGATATTTTGTAAGTTTAAATGATATGAAATAGTAGATTACTATACAGATGCAGGAATAAGTGCTAAAACGGGAAATTTTAGACCTGAATTTGAGAGATTAAAGGAAGATATTAAAAATAAGAAAATTAACACAATAGTAGCCTTAAAATTAGATAGAATAACAAGAAGTATTTATGATTGGGAAAAGTTAATGACTTTTTTAGAAGAAAATGATGCTTACCTAGATTGTGCTAATGATGAAATAAATACAACTAATGCTAATGGTAAAATGATATCAAGACTTTTAATGAGTGTATCTCAAAATGAAATTGAAAGAACAAGTGAGAGAACTAAAATAGGTTTAGCAGGTGCAATTAAGCAAGGACACATACCAAATCAAGCACCTCTAGGTTATAAACATGAGGGCAAAAAATTAGTTATTGATTATTCTACTAAAGATGTTGTAGAAAGAATTTTTGATTTATACTACAATGGAAACGCTTATCAAAAGATAAGTAATTTTTTAAACGAAGAACAAGTTTTAGGCAAAACGAATTGGAGAGATTCTACTATTTTAGCAATACTTGAATATAATTCCAACCAAACAAGAGATGATAGAAAAATAGATGACTATTTCAAAAAAATTAGTAATAACTCTAAAAATGATTTGGCTTGTGAAATTATTATTGAACTTGGGGATAAGAAATATTGGGATAGTAAAGATGATAAGTTCAAACATAAAATGTCTAATGTTTATAAAGAACAAGTAAAAGATTTAGAAAATCTAATTCCAAATTTTAAAGTGGCAAGTGCTATTATTCATTATGATGAAACAAGTCCACATATGCATATTGTAGGTATTCCAATAAAATATAAAAGTAAAAATGGTATGTCTAAACAAGTTGGTAAATCAGATGTATTTACTAAAACAAAACTAATTGAACTACAAGATAAAATGAGAACATTATGCATTGCGAGTTTTAATAAGGAATATGGTTTGAATAATGTTTTAAAAACAAAGAAAAAAGGTAGAAACAAAGATATCAATGTAAAAGATATGGATGGATATGCCGAAATGCAGGAAGAAATATCTAAAAATCAAGAACGATTAGAAAAAGCAAATGTAAAATCAAAAGAACTAGATAATAATTCTAATGAAGTTAAAGAAATAGTAGATAATTTAAAGACTACCATAACTAGCAAAGATAAATATATTTTAAGGCAAGATGATAAGGAAAAAATAGTTAGTTTTATTCAGCAAGTAAATAGTGCTAACGATGAATATAAGAAAATGCAAAATTAAAAAGAACTATCAATTATTTTGAGAACTCATTTAATAGATTAGTCAGTTTTATCAAAAAACGAATCTTTGGAAAAGAAAAGGATCGAGAAGATTATATGCACTTTTTAAAAGAATTATATGAGCATGATAATGAAAATGATAAAAATAAAGATGACTATGAGATAGGTTTTTAACAAGATTTATTAGATTATATGATAAAATTATATCAAGAATCATTAAAAAATTAGAAAGGAGAAAACTTGTGAAAAATAATATAATAAAATCCGAAATGGATGTTAAAGGTAGTAAAATAAATGTAGTTAGAGTTAATGGATATGAATATATTTCATTAACTGATTTAGCCAAAACGCAAAATGATGAGGCACCAGCAGATGTTGTTAAAAATTGGCTAAGAAATAAGGAAACATTATCTTTTTTAGGTGTGTGGGAAGAATTAAATAATGAAAATTTTAAAGTGGTCGAATTCGACCAGTTTAAAAATGAAGCAGGAAGACATGCTTTTACAATGTCACCGCAAAAATGGATTAGAGAAACTAATGCTAGTGGG